>DNMB01000131.1:6036-9267 GCA_003489485.1 Chitinophagaceae bacterium
CTCCGACCTTAGCGTTGGCCAGGGAGGCATCGGCATCGATGACCCGTAGCGAAAAACCATGTTGCGGGGCCTGTCGTAAAAGGTATTCGATCAGCACGGAAGACGACTTGCCGGCCCCGAATAAAAGGATGGTTTTCATAGGGCAAATATCCCTCTTTTTTTAATTAACAAGGGTGGATAAAATACAGTGAAAAAAGCCTGAATTTACAAGGAAATCAGCCCCCAAAAAACTAGATTTGCATACCCCTAAAAAAGGGGGTTTTTTACGATCATGGACGAACAGCTGAATCCCCAAGAAACAAGCGATTTTAACAGGATAACCCCTGTGCAGATTGAAGAGCAAATGAAGACGGCCTATATCGATTACTCCATGTCGGTGATCGTTGGGCGAGCCCTTCCGGATGTGCGCGACGGTTTAAAACCCGTGCACCGAAGGGTACTTTATGCCATGAACGAACTGGGCCTGAATCACAATAAGGCCTACAAAAAATCGGCTCGTATTGTGGGAGAGGTGTTGGGTAAATATCACCCCCACGGTGACTCATCCGTATATGATGCGATGGTTCGTATGGCACAGGAGTGGAGCATGCGCTACACACTGGTGGATGGACAGGGTAACTTCGGTAACCAGGACGGGGACGGACCCGCCGCCATGCGATATACCGAAGCCCGTTTGCAAAAGCTGTCGGAGCACATGCTCGACGATATCGAGAAAGATACCGTCGATTTTCAACTCAATTTCGACGACTCTGAAACGGAGCCAACCGTTCTTCCAACAAGGATCCCACAATTGCTCATCAACGGTTCGAGTGGTATTGCCGTAGGGATGGCCACCAATATGATGCCACACAACCTAAGCGAGGTCATCGATGGTTGCGTAGCCTATATTGACAACCGCGAGATCACCATCGATGAGTTGATGCAACATATCAAGGCGCCGGACTTTCCGACCGGAGGCGTCATCTATGGCATGGAGGGAGTAAAGGCCGCTATGCACTTTGGTAGAGGAAGGGTAGTGGTACGCGGAAAAGTAACGGTAGAGGCTAAAGCCGGTGGCAAGGAGCAAATTATCATTACCGAGGTGCCCTATCAAGTAAATCGCGATGCGCTCACCAACCGAATCGGCGAACTGGTCAATGAGAAAATAATCGAAGGCATTACGCACGTTAACAACGAATCGAATCAGAAAGAGGGTACGCGCGTGGTAATCGACATTCGTAAGGATGCCATTGCCAATGTGATCATCAATCAACTTTACAAGCATACCGATCTGCAAACCTCGTATGGCATCAATAACGTTGCCATCGTAAAAGGGCGACCCCGTACGTTGCACCTAAAGCAACTGGTGCAGGAGTTCGTTGAATTCCGCCACGATGTGGTGGTGCGCAGAACACGCTACGAGTTAAAGGAAGCCCAAAAAAGAGCACATATCTTAAATGGCTATCTGATCGCACTCGATCATCTAGACGAAGTGATCGCCCTTATTCGTCAATCGGCCACCCCCGAGTTGGCCAAAGACAATTTGATCGGAGCCGGCTGGGGACTAGACGAAGTACAAGCCAAAGCGATATTGGAATTGCGTCTGCAACGCCTGACCGGTATGGAGCGCGATAAGATCCGCGAAGAATACGATGAGTTGATGAAACTGATCGCCTGGTTGCAAGAGTTACTAAGCGACGAAGGCAAGCGTTTTGATATCATTAAAAAGGAATTGATCGAGATCAAAGAAAAATATGGCGATGTCCGTAAGACGGAGATCACTTATTTGGATGATGAGGTAAAGATCAAAGACCTCATTAAAGAAGAAGACGTGGTCATCACCATTTCTCATTTGGGTTACATCAAAAGAACACCTGCCGATGAGTACCGCTCACAACGAAGAGGCGGACGCGGTGTAATTGGCGGAAAGACCCGAGAAGAAGATTACATCGAACATCTATTCGTAGCCTCTACCCACCATACCATGCTTTTCTTTACAGAAAAGGGGCGAGTATACTGGCTTAATGTCTATGAGATCCCCGAGGGCGAAAAAACGTCGAAGGGTAGGGCCATACAGAATCTGATGCAACTGCCTCCCGACGATAAAGTAAGAGCGATTCTCGATGTAAAGGACCTCAAGGACGAAGCCTTTGTAAACTCTCATAACATTGTTCTTTGCACCAAGAAAGGCATCATCAAAAAGACCGCACTCGAAGACTTTAGTCGTCCTCGTCAGACCGGTGTCAATGCCATAACGATCGTGGAGGGCGATGAACTGTTACAGGCGCGTCTAACAGATGGCAACAGTGAGATCATGCTCGCTGTCAAAAGTGGAAGGGCCATTCGTTTCTCCGAAGAGAAGGTGAGGGCTACCGGAAGAGGCGCCATTGGTGTGGCAGGCATTGAAGTAGAAGGAGAGGGAGACGAGGTGGTAGGAATGATCTGCGTAAACCCCAATGCAGAATTGCAACGCACTGTTTTAGTGGTCAGTGAAAAAGGGTTTGGAAAGCGCACAGCAGTTGACGAGTATAGATTCACTAATCGTGGTGGTAAGGGAGTCAAGACCATTAATGTAACAGAAAAGACCGGATCACTGGTCGGCATGCTAGACGTTGCTCCTACTGAGGATATTATGATTACTTGTAAAAGCGGCGTTACTATCCGTATGCCCGTAAGTGGTATCAGCGAACAAGGCCGTGCCACACAAGGTGTAAAATTGATCCGTATCGACGAAGGAGATGATATTGCTGCCATCACCAATTTAGATGACCAGCAGCCGGAAGAAGCCGAAACGGATGTTCCCAGCCAAACCAATGAAAACGACGCTGCGGCGCCCGATATTACCCCGCAAGACATTGCTTAAAATTTGTACTTTAGAAACATCAACCCTACAAACATGAAATCTTATTTTTTACTGCTTGCAGTAGTCTTTACAGCCGCCACCACAGCTGTAGCACAGAATTACGATCCTGTCAAGACACTTGTTATGCTGAATCAGCTAGACAAGGCAAAAACGGATATTGACAAGGCATTCACCAACACAAAGTATACCTCCAAGCCCGAAGCATTTATCTTAAAATCCGTTGTTTACTCAGGTCTTGCCAATACCGATGGTAAAAAGGGAACCCCTGTGGCAGAGCAACTGTTCGCCGAAGCAGATGCAGCCTTTGCAAAGTTCAAAGAAATGGATCCCTCCATGGCGCTCTTAAGTGATCCGATGTACCAAAACGGTGCGGTGAATCTTTATTCGAC
>DNMB01000131.1:9650-15489 GCA_003489485.1 Chitinophagaceae bacterium
ACCAAGTTAAAAAAGGCCATCGATTACTCTGATATCCTGATCAAATTAAAACTGCTTCCCTCTATCCTTGATACCAATGTGCTCATATTAGCCGGCATTACCGCAGAGTCAGGTGGGTTTAAAGAAGACGCTCTTGAGTACTATAAAAAGCTCGCCAATGCCAAGGTAGGCGGAGAGGGCTTTGAAGGAGTATATCGATACCTGATCACTTACTCGTTCGGAAAAAAGGATATGGAATCGTTCGAGCGCTATAAGTCATTGGGTAAAGAAGTGTTCCCTAAAAGCGATTACTTCGATTATGATAAGGTTGATTTTGCAGTAGGACTGGCCTCAGGGTTTGAAGAAAAACTAAAAGCCATCGATGAGTTATTGGCCACGGACCCTGATAATTTCAAGGCCAACCAGGTATTAGGAGAGATTTTATACGACACCTTAGACCCACGTGAACAAGAGGCCGTACTCCCAGCCAATTATGCCGAGCTCGAAAAGAAAATGATCAACGCCTTTAGTCGAACAGCCAAGGCAAGACCAGGATACGAGATCCCATATCTGTACATTGGTGACCATTTTATCAATAAAGCATCGATCGTAAGCGAAAAAAGAGACCAGCACGCCCGCGACATGAAAGCGCGCACAAAGCCAGGTACCATGGCCTCTAAAGAGGACATTGCCAAAAGAGATGCTTTAGACAAAGAATACGGCGAAACTTTGGAAGGGGCGAAGGAACCATACGAAGCCGCTGCGGCCATTTATGCCGGCAAGGCCGAACTGGACATAAGAGACAAGCAGCAATACAAAAAAGCCGCCAGCTACCTGGCCGATATTTTCGCCTTCAAAAAGGCGATGGCAGGTAAGGTCAAGAATACGGCCGATCAGGCCAAGTGGGCGGCAGAGGAGAAGAAATGGAACGACCGCTACGAGTCGATCAAGAATTAAACAGAGCTGATCGGGTAAGGCCATCCTAAAAGGTGGCTTTACTTTCAAATCACCTACTTAACATAATATAAATTATAGGAAGAAAGAATGCTCAATAAAGCATACGTACCCGTATAGAGCCTGGAATATCTCGCAAGATAGACAGGGCTTTTGACGATAACTTATGATCGAGATCCAGTACAACGTACCCTATTAACTCATTGGTTTTTAAATACTGACCAAGGATATTTATATTATTACTTGAAAGGGCGGTATTGATCGCAGAAAGAACACCGGGCACATTTTTGTGGATGTGCAAGATCCGGTGAGCTCCGGTTTGCGGAGGCAAAGAAATGGCGGGAATCGTGTGGGATCCATCGCTAAAGCCGGTTTCGAGGTACTGAAAGAGCTTTACGCTCACATCCTGGCCAATGTTTTGCTGCGCCTCTTCGGTGCTGCCACCGATATGTGGCGTCAAAAGCACGTTGGGTTGCCCTTGAAGCGGACAAGTAAAAGCATCTCCGTTCTTTTCAGGCTCCCAGGGATAGACATCGATGGCCGCCCCGGCAATATGGCCCGATTCCATGGCTTGATGCAAGGCCCCCAGATCGACCACATGGCCTCTGGCATAATTAATAAGGATGGATCCTTTTTTGCAAAGACGAAGGGACTGTTTATTGATCAGCTGGTTAGTAAGTTTTGTCTCGGGCACATGTAATGTTATTATATCGGCATGCTGCAACAATTCTTTGAGCGAACGACAGGCCGTAGCATTGCCCAGTGGTAGCTTGTTCTCTATATCGTAGAAGATGACCCGCATACCAAGGGCCTCGGCCATTACGCTGACCTGGCTTCCTATATTACCATATCCGATAATGCCCATGACCTTGCCTCGCATCTCTCGACTCCCCTTGGCCTCTTTTTGCCAAATTCCCTTGTGGGCGGCATTATTTTTATCGGGAATGCCGCGCATTAGCATAATGGAGGCCCCAAGTGTCAGCTCGGCCACGGAGCGCGTATTGGAATAAGGAGCATTGAAAACAGCAACACCCCGCTGCGTTGCCGCACGCAGATCGATCTGATTTACGCCAATGCAAAAACACCCGATGGCCTGCAATTTCTTGGCCGCGTTCAGTACGTTCTCCGTGATGGATGTCTTGGAGCGAATGCCCAGAATGTGCACGTCCTTTACCGCTTCTATAAGTTGCTGCTCGCTGAGCGCACGGTTGATCTTCTCTACCTGCGCATAACCGTGCGAACGAAATTTCTTAACGGCCGCATCACTGATATTCTCCAAAAAAAGGATCTTGATCTTCTCTTTTGGATAGCTGGTGGCACTGTTGCGTTGCATGTCGCAAATATAGTTGTAAAATAGAGGAACCCTATCTTTGCCACCTCTTGAAAACTCATTTTTTACAACGAATTTTCATTGCGCTCGTACTAATGAGCGGTAGTTTGTCTTGCGGCATGATCGATACAGAAAAATTGGAGGTGTCTGCGTACGAAGCCCCTGCCCCTTTATCTATCACCGAGGTCGAAAAGCAACGGTTCCACACGGTACTTCGTCATTATTTCGATAGTACGCTTTTGGGCCCCTATCGAAATTTCAACGGCGGTATTCTAGTTGCAAAAGGGGGCACCATACTCTACGAACACTACCAGGGTTTTGAGGACTTGTCCGAAAAAAAACGTCCGCTCTCTTCTACTAGTTCATTGCATATTGCTTCGTCGAGTAAACCTTTTACAGCCGTGGCCGTACTGCAGCTGATCCAACAAGGCAAACTTTCTTTGACCGATACGATCACCCGTTTTTTTCCGACACTTCCCTACCCCGGTATCACCATTCGCGATCTGCTCACTCACCGCAGCGGGCTTCCTAACTACCTCTATTTTATGGAAGCCTCCTCTTGGAACAAGCAGAACATGGCAACCAATCAAGATGTACTCAGTGTAATGATCGCGGAGCGTCCGCCAAGACATGCCCCCGCCAACAGACGATTCGAGTACTGCAACACTAACTATCTCTTATTGGCCCTTTTGATCGAACAACTTTCCGGAAAATCGTATCCGGAGTATATGCAGCAACATTTTTTTACTAGACTGGGCATGCAACATAGTTTCGTTTATCGCCCCATCGAGGCCTCACGCAGCGTGGCTTCTTATCAACCCAACGGAAGGACTTGGCCAATGGATTATCTGGATCTTACCTATGGCGATAAAAATATTTACAGCACTCCTCAAGATCTTCTCAAATGGGACCAGGCGCTCTACACCGATCAGCTTATTGACACCTCACTGCTTCGGCAAGCGTTTCAAGGATATAGTTTTGAAAGACCCGGTACGCATCACTACGGACTGGGATTTCGTCTGGAGCTGCTGCCCAGCGGAAAAAAGGTCATCTATCATTTTGGCAGATGGCATGGAAATAATGCGGTCTTTACCCGACTGATCGAAGAAAAAGTAGTGGTGATCATTTTAGGCAATCGCTTTAACCGCAGCATCTATTCGGCAGCGCATCACAGTTACGACCTTTTTGGAAATTATTACGCAAAAGACGAGAGCGAAGAAGATCTATAGGCAACTCGTTCGAAAATCGGCGCATTATCATGGCCGATCGCAGCCTCAAAGCATTGCTCGTATCGACTAATTTTCAGAACTTTCCTTTTATGAAGATCTTTAGCGCAGCACAAACCAGGGCCTGGGATGAATACACCATCAGAGAAGAGCCCATAACATCGGAACAATTGATGGAGAGGGCTGCCAACCGTTGCTTTACCTGGCTAATGGCATCGTACCCCGCACAACAGCACTACACCGTTCTTTGCGGCAAAGGAAATAACGGCGGTGACGGACTAGCCATTGCTCGCATGCTGGCCCACCAGGGGAAAGACGTTCATGTTCATGTGCTCGAATTTGGTCACCTGGGCACTGCCGATTTTCAATTGAATCTTTCTAGACTTCATCAATATCCTCAAATATCGATTCGCTTTATTCAACAACCCGATCAACTACCCGAACTCATTGGACCTACTTTGGTAATTGATGCCCTTTACGGCTCGGGTCTTAATCGCTCGCTCGAAGGACTCAGTGCTCAATTGGTGCAGCGACTCAACGAATCGGGATGCATTTGCGTGGCCATCGATCTGCCCAGTGGACTTTTTGCCGATAGCCCATCGCTTGCTAATCCGGTGGTAAAGGCTACCCATACCCTTTGTTTGCAAGGATATAAACTGGCCATGATGATGGCCGAAAACGAAATCTTCTTAGGCCAGATCCATTTGCTCAACATCGGATTGCATCAAGGCTTCTATACGTATTGCGATACAAACTTTCATTTACAATTGCTAGACGATATTAAACCACTGAGCCCTGCCCGACCACGCAGCGCACACAAGGGAAATTTCGGACATGCGTTACTCGTCTGCGGCAGTATAGGAAAAATGGGAGCGGCCGTTCTTGCCGCCAAGGGTGCGCTTCGATCGGGTGTAGGACTACTCACTTGTCAGGTTCCATCACAAGGCACTTTTATAATGCAAACGGCCGTACCCGAGGCTATGTGCACCATCGATAAAGAGTCCGATTTGATCAGTGAATCACCAACTGACCTCTCAGGTTTTCAGGCGTTGGGTATTGGCCCTGGCTTGGGCACCGACCCCAAAACCGCGGCGGCCCTAGAAAAGATGCTAACCTCTTTTGTAAGACCATTGGTAATAGATGCAGATGCACTAAACATAATCGCCACTCATCGCCATTTGTTTAAGTTGATTCCGCCGAATAGCATTGTAACACCCCACCCCAAAGAATTTGCGCGCTTGTTTGGAGAATCTGCCAACGATTTTGAGCGAATGCAAAAGGCCATCGAAGCGGCGCATCACCATAAGATCATCATCGTAGTAAAAGGTCATCATAGCATGATCGTTTGCCCCGACGGAAAGGTGTATTTTAACGGAAGTGGCAACCCCGGCATGGCCACCGGAGGAATGGGCGATGTGCTTACCGGCATAATTACCGGACTGATGGCTCAACAGGTATCTGCGGTCACGGCCGCTCGCTTGGGGGTCTATCTTCATGGGTTGGCAGGCAACCTGGCCGCAAGTGCGGTATCGCAGCCGGCCCTGCTTCCGAGCGACCTTTTGGACCACCTCGGAGCGGCTTGGCTATCCCTTGATTAATAGGCGCTGACCCCCTATCTTTGCCGCCCGAACAACCCCCCTTTTTACAGGGGCCGTTGGTCGATCTAAAACTGAACTGCAGAAACAAAGATTATGGACAAATTAATTTATTTAGTACCCCTTTCAGGCCTTATAGGTCTGCTTTACACCCTAATTAAGTTCAATTGGGTCGCAAAACAAGATGCCGGCACAGACCGCATGAAAGAGATCAGCAACTACATCGCCGTAGGAGCCATGGCCTTTTTAAGGGCCGAATGGAAGATCCTTGGCTATTTCGTAGTGGTGGTAGGTATGTTGTTGGCACTAATGGCCAGTTCTAATCCTCATTCTCATTGGATGATCGCCGTTTCGTTCGTAGTGGGTGCTGTATTCAGTGCCACTGCCGGTTATATCGGAATGAAGATCGCTACCCTGGCCAACGTTAGAACGGCACAGGCTGCCCGTACCAGTCTTAGCAAAGCACTCAATGTTTCCTTTACCGGAGGGGCCGTTATGGGTCTCGGTGTATCAGGACTAGCCGTGTTAGGTCTGGGTGGACTCTATATTGTTTTAAAGCAAGTATTTGCCCCCGGCGCTGCGGTCAGCTCTGACGAGATGTTCAAGACCATCGAAGTGTTGACCGGATTCTCTCTTGGGGCCGAGTCTATTGCTCTTTTTGCCCGTGTGGGTGGTGGAATCTATACCAAGGCTGCCGATGTGGGCGCCGACCTTGTAGGAAAAGTTGAGGCCGGTATTCCCGAAGACGATCCACG
>DNMB01000131.1:15837-19289 GCA_003489485.1 Chitinophagaceae bacterium
GCCGACAATGTGGGCGATAACGTAGGAGATGTGGCCGGAATGGGTGCTGACCTTTTTGGATCGTATGTAGCCACCGTGCTTGCTACCATTGTACTAGGACAACAAACTACCATCGTATTTGGTGAAGACCTCTTGGGTGGATACGCTCCCATTATTCTTCCCATGCTGATTGCAGGCGTTGGTATCATCTTCTCTATCGTGGGAACATGGTTTGTCAGCATCAGCGAACAAGCCGGTATCAATACCGACACGGTTCAAAAAGCACTCAATATGGGTAACTGGGGCTCCATAATCTTGACGGCCCTCGCCTCTGCGGCGTTAGTCTATTTTATCTTACCCGAAGCTATGGAGCTGCGCGGTGTGATCTTTACAAAATGGGGTGTGCTTGGCGCCATTGGCGTAGGTCTGCTCGTTGGTGCGCTGATGAGCATCATTACAGAATTCTATACCGCCATGGGAAAGCGCCCTGTGCTTTCTATCATTCGCCAGTCCTCTACCGGTCATGCCACTAATGTGATCGGCGGATTGGCCGTAGGAATGGAGTCGACCTTTTTGCCGATTCTGGTACTGGCCGGTGGTATTTATGGATCGTATCAGTTCGCAGGTCTTTACGGGGTGGCTATTGCCGCTGCCGGAATGATGGCTACTACAGCCATGCAGTTAGCCATCGACGCATTTGGACCTATCGCAGATAATGCCGGTGGTATTGCAGAAATGAGTGAGCTTCCAAAGGAGGTTCGCGAAAAAACCGACGTACTCGACGCAGTAGGTAACACGACCGCTGCTACCGGTAAAGGATTTGCCATTGCCTCTGCTGCCTTGACCGCACTAGCCCTGTTTGCGGCTTTTGTGGGAGTGGCCATGCCGAACAATCAACATATCGATATTTATAAAGCCGATGTACTGGCTGCCCTCTTTGTGGGTGGTATGATTCCTCTTCTCTTCTCTTCACTCGCCATTAGGGCCGTAGGAGAAGCAGCTATGAGCATGGTAGAGGAAGTGCGTCGTCAGTTCCGTACCATTCCCGGAATTATGGAAGGAACCGGCAAACCCGAATACGACAAATGCGTTGCCATCTCTACACAAGCGTCCATTAAGAAAATGATGCTTCCCGGTGCCATCACCATCGTTGCTCCCCTTTTGATCGGATTTTTGCTTGGCCCCGAAGCGCTCGGCGGATTTTTAGCCGGTGCGACCGTAAGCGGTGTGTTGATGGGTATGTTCCAAAACAATGCAGGTGGTGCATGGGACAATGCCAAGAAGTCTTTTGAAAAAGGAGTTGAGATCAATGGAGAAATGTTCTATAAGAAGTCTGAGCCGCACAAAGCGTCCGTAACCGGTGATACGGTCGGAGATCCCTTTAAGGATACCTCAGGTCCTTCCATGAATATTCTCATCAAATTGATGTCTATCGTATCTTTGGTCATTGCTCCCACGCTGGCACAGCTCGAGAGCAAGAAGATGCCTCCCCCTCCTCCGCCTGTTTCACAGCCCGGTGGAATGTTAAATAATTATCCAGGCAATTATCTTCACTGGCAAGAAGTGGTCAGTGCGGAAAGCGCCCCAAATTGCTAATCATAACCATTACAAGAAGTCCTTCTGTTTCTACAGAGGGGCTTTTTTTTGCTCCATCAATACGAACTGATTCGTAGATTTAGACAATTAGACAAGAAGGTCAGCCATCAAAATAAAAGATCAACCATGCCACCAAAAATGCAAAAGCCAACAGAAGGAGAATTAGAGATACTCAGTGTTCTATGGGAACTGGAGAGAGCCTCTGTAAAAGAGGTACATCAAAAATTATCGGCTTACAAGCAGACCGGCTATACCACTACCCTTAAGCTCTTGCAGTTGATGTTCGAAAAAGAAATGGTTACAAGAATCGAAACAGGAAGAAAACATATTTACCAATCCAGCGTAGATCGCAACGCGCTACGTGAGCAACAAACCAACAGATTGATCGGACACCTTTTTGAAGGATCGCCGGTACAGCTGGCCCTACAGGCATTGAACTCTTCTTATTACCGTGCCAGCGCAGCAGAGATCAGTGAGCTTAAAAAAATTGTAGCGGCGCTATAAAAGAAACAGATCGCCTTTTTTGGTAGCAACTATCAGTAGCAGCGCGGACAAGCTTCGCTATACTTGTTACCTAGTAAGAAACCGATCACCAATTCGTGGGTTCCATTGTTGAAATCGCGAAGAATATTCGTTCTAAACGATTGCTCGAAAGCATAACTGACCGTAAGGGTGTTGCTCACATTTAATCCCAACATACCGGCAAAGCCATCGCGGTAACGATAACTCCCCCCCACCCATAATGCATCTCGGTATTGAATCTTAAGATTGCCCTCGGGCTGAATACCAGTACCCGTGCTTCCCTTGATGTATTTGGTCATTACAGAGGGCGTAACATTAAAATCTTCGCCGATCATAAATCGGTAGCCCGCTGTTAAAAAAAGATGAGGCACCAGTCGGCCCTTGGTTGTAATGGAGGGACTAGCGTCAGCAAAGCTGAGCGTTTGCGGAATTACGTTTTGTGCAGAAAATCCTACGAAGTAATTACGAGAGTAGAGCCAAAGCCCTGCTGCCATCTGAGGTCTTATCTTGCGAAGCTCGCCTGTAGTCACTGAGCCAAACGATGGATCGGAAGGGTCGCCAAAACCAGTAAAATCATGATTGGTTCTGTCGATACGAACCGTGGTAATGCCGGCAGAAAGTCCGGCAGACAGATTCGTGGTAGGATTTAGGCCAATATGATAAGCATAGCTTCCGCTGGCAGAAAAGAAATTGAAGCTACCGGTCTTATCGTTGATGATACTAATGCCCGCACCATGATGGGGATCGGCAGCCGTATAGTTCTCCCAATAAGCCCTACCTCTGGGATTGTTTCCGGGTACCGCAAAAGAGGTTGAAGAAGTACGGTAATCTTTCTTTCCAATGGGGGCATGCAATGTAAGGTACGTTGTGCGAGGAGCTCCCTGTAATCCCACCCACTGGTCTCTTCCGGAAATCTTCAGATCGCCATAATTATCGATACCCGCAATGGCCGGATTGATGATAAAGGGATTGATCACGTACTGCGTATAATGCGGTCTTTGCTGTGCCTGTAGTAAAGAAATAGAAGGCAGAAGCAAAAGGCCCACAAGAGCAATCCATAAATAGCTATGTAAAAAAAGTCGCTTCATGCATTAACGTATGATATCCACATAGCCTGCCTTCTTTTTACGGCCATTCTTTGGATCAATAACAAAATAGTAAGTTCCCACCGGTGCATCCTTTCCGTTGATCTTGCCATCCCAAGGTGTTGCATATCCCACTGACCTGAAGACGATATATCCATAACGATTAACGACCTCTACCGTACAACCCGGATAGCTATCCAGATAAGGTATGATCCAGGTATCGTGAATACCGTCTCCGTTGGGAGAAAAGATGTTGGGCACAGGCGGATC
>DNMB01000033.1:0-1934 GCA_003489485.1 Chitinophagaceae bacterium
TGGTACGAAGTGCTCCTTGGTAAACAACACGAGAAGTCATATTCAATAATTTGTCTAAATTTACGTTTGAATAATCAAATCTACTTTTCTTGAGATCGTTTTGTCTTACAGTTTTCTCTTTATTGCTGGTTACCGCCTCTATGGCGCAAGTAACCCGCTCGGGCGGTACGCTTTCTAAAAAAGACCAAAAAAGACAAAAGATCAACGCCATGATCAGGCAGGCCGAAGAAGGCGTGTTGGTTTACAACAAGCAATCCACCATGGGGCTGCAGGCTCGCAGTAATGGCTATGGGCTGTTCTACGAAATTGGACGCATGAAGTCTCCGCTTCGCACGACAGTGTACCGATTCGATCTGACCGAGATCAAGCATCCGAAAGAAAACAAGTTTCAAAACCTCTCCAATCCTTTTTTGTTTTTTAGCAATCCTTACATCTACGGCAAGGCGAACAATTTCTTTCAGTTTACCATGGGAGTGGGGCAGCAGCGCATCCTTGGTCAAAAGGGCAATAAAAATGGAGTGGCTGTCTCTGCTGTCTACAACGGGGGTCTGGCGATGGGACTACTGAAACCCTATTACGTGCAGGTAGAAGACCCGGGCTCCGACGATCTCCTCTACATCAAGTATACTTCTGCCGACAGTGTCTTGTTCTTGGGGCCTTCCATTCTTGGCGCAGGTGGATTTTGGCGCGGATGGAAAGAATTGAAAGTACAGCCCGGTCTGTTTGTAAAAGGTGCCTTGCGTTTTGATTACGGAAGGTTTAACGAAGTGGTCAGCGGCATCGAAGTGGGTGCCAGCGCCGAGTTGTATGCAAAGCGAATTCCCATTATGGCACTGCAAAACGACAAACCCTTTTTCTTTCAGGCGCATATTGCCCTGTTGTTTGGCAAAAGAAAATAGGAATCAGTAATTTTGCCTCATGACCGAATTGCCAGTTGTCTCTACTGCCTCATCATCTGCCTCTTTCATTAAAAAGCCTGACTGGCTTCGCGTTAAGTTGCCAATTGGCGAGAACTATAAGCATGTTCGCCATTTGGTCGATCATCACAAGCTGCATACCATTTGTGAGAGTGGAAATTGTCCCAACATGGGAGAGTGTTGGGGTGCCGGCACGGCTACCTTCATGATCTTGGGCAATGTCTGCACCCGTAGTTGTGGATTCTGCTCAGTGGCTACAGGTCGGCCGGGTGCAGTCGATTGGGATGAGCCGCAGCGAGTGGCCGAAGCGATCCAGCTCATGAAGGTTAAGCATGCTGTTATTACCTCTGTTGATCGAGATGAGTTGCCCGATGGCGGATCGACCATTTGGTTCAATACCATTCGTGCCGTAAAGACGCTTACTCCCGACACTACATTAGAGACACTGATCCCCGATTTCAAAGGAAAGAAAGAAGATATTAATCGCATCGCCCAGGCGCATCCCGAAGTGGTCAGCCATAATATCGAAACCGTAGAGCGGCTCACGCGCCAGGTTAGGATACAGGCAAAATATTGGAGAAGCATGGAAGTGATCCGCACGTTGAAAGAAGCGGGTATGCGCACTAAGAGCGGCATCATGCTGGGGCTCGGCGAAAAGAAAGAAGAGGTAACACAGACCCTTCGTGATCTGCGAGACAACGGATGCGATGTGGTAACATTGGGTCAATACCTGCAGCCTACAAAAAAGCATTTGCCCGTTGAGCGCTTCGTGCATCCCGATGAATTTGCCGAATACCGAGAGATCGGATACCAATTGGGGCTTGATTATGTAGAAAGTGGACCGCTTGTTCGCTCTTCTTACCATAGCGAAAAGCATGTGATACCCGGCTACGGGATCAACCAGTGGCTCTCCTCCAAACAGTAAGGGGCCCAACTGCGTGGCCATGCAGATTCTTTCTTTTTGGTATCTTGTGCTATGCGTTATCTGTTCGTTTTCTTTTGTTCGTTGATCGTATC
>DNMB01000033.1:2304-2537 GCA_003489485.1 Chitinophagaceae bacterium
CCTCTTCCGGCCGGAATGCATGTGTACAGAACCGACGATCCCATTGAGGGAAAGCCCAACATCGCCTACTATGTAAAAGCAGATCTCAAAGACCGCTCGCTACTTTTTTTAGCCGATACCACTACCCGAAGAAGACTTACCCCAACCGGGTTCTTTCAAAAGAATCAAGAACCGCTCTTGGTGGTCAACACCTCATTTTTTTCTTTTACCACGCATCAAAATTTGAACCTTGT
>DNMB01000185.1 GCA_003489485.1 Chitinophagaceae bacterium
TGGCAGTAGACTTGACCGCGCCGGGTGAATGGATTCGTACCAAAACCGTAGCAGAATGGAAAAAGCAGCTGCCTGAACTACACAAGTTACCGGTCATCTTCTTGATTCTTCCCGATCAATAATTCGTGTTGCAAATAGCTTCTACATGTTGCGTTCTGCAGATCGAATTTCTGCCAGCATACATCGTGCACTACCCCCTCCACAGCTCTCGATAGTTGGTAGCGGACAATGAATAATATCGTTCCAACGGCCGATCTGCTCTCGCTGATAGGTCGTTAAACTTTGGAATGCACGAGTACTCATTACCAATAAAGGTCTATGACCTTTACCCTTCAACTCTAGCAGGTTGCCAGCAAAAGAGGCCACTTGTGAAAGGGTAATCTGTACCAACTCTTTTTGTGAAGATGCAATCAGCGAGCGAACGAGTTCTTGTTCTGCTGCACCGACAATACTTTCCATACAAACAATCACTTGCTTGCTTGTTACTGTCATCATTACATTAGTATGATAAAATGAATGACCTGCTGCATCGACAGCATGAAATGTACAAGAGGTATAACCCGCTTGGTTGCAAAAATCAGCTAACACAGTTGCATGCGTGCGAGGACTTAAACAAGCAAAGGCAATCTTGGCATCGTGATCGAGAACCATACTTCCTGTACCTTCTAAAAAAAGACCTTGCTGCTCATAATAAGAGAGATCGATTATAGACTTACAAAAGAAATTTTTCTCTAGATAGGTGAGCACTGCAGGCTTGCGCTCCGCACGCCGGTTGGGCGCAAACATAGGATAAAGAAATAATTGTCCATTTTCGTGCAACGAAAACCAATTATTGGGAAAAATGGCATCAGGAGTGGGCGGATCGGGATCATCCTGCACCACATCAACGATAACACCATGCGAGCGCAAGATTGCCACAAAATTATCAAACTCCCGTAGGGCTTTAGCAGCACTATCTGTATCAGAGGGGGCTGCTTGAAACATGTTATTTACAGCCGTTTGTTCATTAAAACCAAAAACATGCGGCCTGATCATCAATACTCGACTCGTGATCATAATCCGTATCGGTCTATCAGATAAATGAGCGCCGCCATATTGACCGCACCGAGTTCGAGCTCTCTTTTATTGACAGCCTCAAAGACATCGCTGCGGGCATGGTGATAATCAAAATACCGCTGCGAATCCGGCTGCAGTCCTGCCAAGGGCGTATTGAAAGATCGGTTAAGGGGACCAATATCTGCACCACCGCCCCCTTTGCTAAATTCGGAACAGCCATAGGGTGCGATCAGCGGTTGCCATTGTGCTATCTTTTGAAACTGCGCATCCGTTGCCGTAAAGCCAAAGCCACGAGGAGTAAATCCGCCAGCATCGGATTCTAGTGCAAAGACATGCTTTTCGCTTTTGCGCTTCGCCTCTTCGGCGTATTTGCTGCCTCCACGCAATCCGTTTTCTTCGTTGGCAAAAAGCACAAAGCGGATGGTGCGTTTAGGTGCATAGCCCAGCGCTTTAAAGGCACGCAAGATCTCGATCGTCTGCACACAGCCTGCTCCGTCATCGTGCGCTCCCTCGCAATTATCCCAGCTGTCGAGGTGCCCTCCTACTGTAATGATCTCTTCGGGAAACTCCGTACCCCTTAATTCACCGATCACATTGTGTCCAATGGTATCGGGTAAAAATTGACCCAGGGTACGAAGGCCCACTTGTACGTTCCCTTGTGCGATATATCCCGAAAGGCGATCGGCATCTTGCAACCCAATGGCAACGGCTGGAATTTTATTGTATAAACTGTCGTAGCGGGTAGCCCCGGTATGCGGATGATTATCGGTGCTGTGACTCATGCTTCTGACCACGACACCCAAGGCGCCATAGCGAGCCGCTTGCGAGGGGCCTTGTCCTCGAAACTTACTGGCATCGCCATATGCTTGAAAGGTGCGTACCAGCGTAGCATTGAAAGGATAATTATAAAAGACGATCTTACCCTTGGCCTCTTGCTGTCTTTGCTGCAACTCTTCAAAAGAGCGCACCTCCATTACGGACGCCACCAACTCGTTGGGTCCGGTGCCAATGGAATTACCCAGTGCCACTACATCGAGCGAAATACTTTTTTCGTTTACCACTGCGCGGGCCCGGTCTTGACCACCTCGTACCCAATGAGGGACCATACACTGCTGCATCCACGTGCAATCGGCACCGGCGCGCTGCAAGGCGGCCGCTCCCCACTGCTCGGCTTTGACCATACCCGAAGAGCCCGCCAGACGCGGACCGATCTGCTTGGTAAGTACCCGCAGATTTTCATAGGCCGATGAGCGAAGCAGTATCTCGTCGGCCAATCTTCTAATAAAGACAGAATCATTTGTTTGTGCAGCAGCCGAAAAGCAGGCCATGACCACAAACAGCAGCAAAGCTTGCTGAAACCTTCGGATTACAGTTGGGATATTCATAATTTGAAGATAATAAATTTAGCCGCCACGCTGCTGCGAAACAGCTACCTTTGTAGACTCTTTTTTGTATATGAAAATCGGTATTGTTTGTTATCCCACATTCGGTGGTTCGGGGGTGCTGGCCACCGAGCTGGGCAAGGCCTTGGCGCAAAAAGGGCATGAGGTTCATTTTATTACCTACCAACAACCAGTACGACTAGATCGATTCGATCCGCATATCATTTACCACGAGGTACAGGTACCCACCTATCCGCTTTTTGATTTTCCGCCTTACGAAACGGCACTGGCCAGTACCATGGTCGATGTGATCAAGAACAGACAGCTAGACCTATTGCATGTGCACTATGCCATTCCGCACGCTTCGGCCGCGTACATGGCCAAACAGATCTTGGCAAAAGAAGGCATACACATTCCGGTAATCACTACTCTGCACGGAACGGACATTACACTGGTGGGGCGCGACAAAACCTATGCCCCCGTTGTAACCTTTTCCATAAACGAAAGCGACGCCATTACGGCCGTTTCAGAAAACCTGCGCGAAGAGACGTATCGCTACTTCAACATCACCAAAGAGATCGAGGTCATCAGAAATTTCGTAGATGTAAGTCGCTTTAGCCGTAAACCCATCGATGCTTTCAGAAAGGCCATTGCCCCGCAAGGAGAAAAACTGTTGCTGCATGCATCGAACTTCAGAAAGATCAAACGGGTGACCGATGTGGTGCGCATTTTTGCGAATGTAAAAAAAGAAATACCCGCCAAATTACTCTTCGTTGGCGATGGTCCCGAGCGAAGCACGGCAGAAGACCTGAGCCGCGAGCTCGGTGTTTG
>DNMB01000004.1:0-8283 GCA_003489485.1 Chitinophagaceae bacterium
GATTAAAGATCATTTTCTTTTTTGGATCTACACGAAGCAGAAAGAACTTAAGTGCGCCCAGTGCCAGCATTCGGTATAGTGCCTCCAATTCGTCGGCCGAAAAATCTTTTACTTTTCCGAGTTCCTCGGTTTTGCGACGGGCCACCGCTATCATTTCACTCACAATATCATCTGCGTCCACCACGGTTCCTTCGCGACTTTTCATACGGCCGCTGGGCAGTTCCACCATTCCATAGCTTAGGTGATAGATGCCTTTCGCGTAGGGTTTCTGCAGTTTTTCCAAGATCAACTGCAGCACTTTCATGTGATAGTTTTGCTCGTCTGCTATTACATAAATGCTTTGGTCATAAGCGAACTCATTGTATTTCTCTTGTGCCAGTCCCAGGTCTTGCGTAATGTACACAGAGGTGCCATCGCCCCGCAGTACCAGCTTTTGGTCTAATCCTTCTTCGGTAAGATCGATCCAGGTGCTGCCGTCTTCTTTGGTAAAGAAAACGCCTTGTTGGAGACCCTCGCTCACAAATTGCTTACCCAGCAGATAAGTATTGCTTTCGTAATATGTCTTTTGAAAATCGGCTCCAATTTGGCGATAGGTTTGTTCAAACCCCTCGTATACCCAGCTATTCATGGTTTGCCAAAGCGACAAGACCTCGGGTTTGCCGGCTTCCCAATCAAGCAGCATTTGTTGGGTCGCTTTCATGATGGGCGCTTCTTTCTCGGCTTCTTGTTTGGTGCGTCCGCTGGCGACCAGCTCTTCTATTTGCCTTTTATGCTCATCGTTGAACTTAACGTAGTAATCTCCTACAAAATGATCTCCCTTTGTGCCGGTAGAGGCAGGGGTGGCGCCATTGGCAAAAAGTTGCCAGGCGATCATGCTTTTGCAAATATGGATCCCCCTGTCATTGACCACACAGGTCTTGATCACATCGGCGCCACAGCTTTTTAGTATCTCGGCTACACTCCAGCCTAAGAAGATATTTCTCAAGTGCCCCAGATGAAGTGGCTTGTTGGTATTGGGAGAGGAGTATTCGACCATTACCTTTTTTCCTTGCAGCCAATCTCGCTGTGGCAGGGGCTTGCCCTGTTGTTCGTCTAGAAACGTAAGCCAGTAGTTATCGGTGAGGGTCAGGTTCAAAAATCCTTTGATCACATTAAAGCGGGCGATCGTTTCGGGGTAGCGTGCTGCCAAGGCCTCACCCAGTTGTTGCCCCAGTTTTTCGGGGGCCAATTTGAGCGGTTTTACCAACGAAAACAGGACCAGCGTATAGTCGCCTTCAAACTCCGGCTTTGTGGTATTGATCACCAGCGTATCTGGAGCACACTGGTATTGCAGGTTCTCTTCGAGAACAACGGCGACCATTTGTTTTATGTGGGCAATAACACGCATGCGCTAATTAGTAAGTGCGGCAAAGGTAGGCAGTTTGTCAATTGCTGTTGATTGGTTTACTTTGCGATGCAATGAAAAAATTGTCCGCTCGGGTGACCCTCTTTTTGTTGGGCATCATCGATTTTTTTTATCCGCCCTTTAAGGGCTTTTTTTCGTTGCGGACCTTTCGTTATGCCGCTTCGGGAGGAGGCAACGTTATACTGGGATTTTTGGTCTATTCAATCTGCTACTCCTACTTGCTCAAAGGGCAGACCTTGGTTCTTTCTTTCTACGCTTTCAAGCCCCATAGCGCCTCGTTGCTACTTTCTTTTTGTGTGACCTTTCCGGTAGGCTTTTTTATGTCGAAGTTTGTGGTCTTTTCCGACTCTGACATCAAGGGTCGCATTCAGCTTTTTCGCTACCTGATGATTTGCTTATTTAATCTGGTGCTGAACTATCTTCTCTTAAAGCTGCTGGTCGAACGATTTAACCTTTTTCCTGTCTTGGCACAGGTTATTACCGTCGCCATTGTGGTGACCTTCAGCTACCTGGCCCAGCGAAACTTCTCCTTTAAGGCTTCTGCAAAATTGCCCTGAAAAAGCCCTCGTAACTGCCAATTATGCCACCCTGAAACTGGTTGAAATCCAGTTTTTTGTCTAAACTGACAAAATTGCACATTTGTCTATTACGGCATGGCGATTGAACAATAGGTTATGAAACATTAAAAACTTAGTCAAATGGGAAAAATAATTGGAATCGACCTGGGTACCACCAACAGTTGCGTCTCCGTAATGGAGGGCAATGAACCCGTCGTAATCGCCAACGATGAAGGACGTCGTACGACCCCTTCTATTGTGGCTTTCCTTAAAAATGGAGAACGCAAAGTAGGTGATCCGGCCAAGCGCCAAGCCATCACCAACCCTCAAAATACCATCGCATCCGTAAAGCGATTCATGGGACGCCGCTTCGACGAAGTGGGAGAGGAGATCACCCACTGGAGTTACAAAGTAGCCAAGGGCGATAACAACACCGTGCGCATCGACATTGATGGCCGTCTGTATACGCCACAAGAGATCAGTGCCATGGTATTGCAGAAAATGAAAAAGACCGCAGAAGATTATCTGGGTCATGAAGTAACCGAGGCCGTTATTACCGTTCCTGCTTACTTCAACGACGCACAGCGTCAGGCTACCAAAGAGGCTGGTGAGATCGCCGGTCTCAACGTAAGACGTATCGTTAACGAGCCTACTGCGGCTGCGCTGGCCTATGGCCTAGACAAGGCTCAATCGGATCGTCGCATTGCGGTCTTCGATCTGGGAGGCGGAACGTTCGATATTTCGGTACTGGAGCTTGGCGATGGTGTATTCGAAGTAAAGTCTACCAACGGAGATACTCACTTGGGTGGAGACGACTTCGATAAAGTGATCATGGATTGGCTGGCCGACGAGTTCAAAAAAGACGAGTCGATCGATCTTCGAAAAGATCCTATGGCGCTGCAGCGTCTTAAGGAAGCCTCTGAGAAGGCAAAAGTTGAACTGAGTTCTTCTTCCGAAACAGAAATCAACCTCCCATACATTACTGCTGTAGACGGTGTGCCCAAACACTTGGTAAAAAAACTGAGCCGTGCCAAATTCGAGCAACTGGCCGACTCTTTGTTTGCCCGCTGTCTGAAGCCTTGCGAGGCGGCTCTTAAAGATGCCGGCTTGTCTACTTCACAGATCGACGAAGTGATCTTGGTGGGCGGATCTACCCGCATTCCCAAAGTGCAGGAGATCGTTGAGAAATTCTTTGGCAAAAAACCCAACAAGGGCGTTAACCCCGACGAAGTGGTGGCTGTAGGTGCCGCCATTCAGGGAGCCGTGTTGACCGGTGAGGTAAAGGATGTACTGCTTCTCGATGTTACGCCACTTTCTCTTGGTATCGAGACCATGGGTAGTGTAATGACCACGCTGATTCCTTCGAATACTACGATCCCCACCAAAAAATCAGAGGTCTTCTCTACGGCCAGCGATAACCAACCCGGCGTACAGATTCATGTATTGCAAGGTGAGCGTAGCATGGCTAAGGATAACAAGAGTCTTGGAATTTTTAATCTCGATGGAATTCCTCCGGCCCCTCGTGGCGTACCCCAGATCGAAGTAACATTCGATATAGATGCCAACGGTATCTTACACGTTACAGCCAAAGACAAAGGAACCGGTAAGGAACAAAAGATCCATATCGAAGCCGGATCGGGTCTTAGCAAAGAGGAGGTCGAAAAAATGAAGGCCGAGGCCAAGGCCAACGAGACCGCCGACAAGGCCGAACGGGATCGTGTAGAGAAGCTCAACCAGGCTGACTCACTGGTCTTTCAAACCGAAAAACAATTAAAGGAATACGGCGATAAGATCCCTGCCGAAAAGAAAACGGTCATTGAACAAGCGGCCGAGAAGCTCAAAGAAGCTCACAAGGCCCAGGATCTGGCCGGCATCGACACACACATGGCAGCACTCAATGCCGCGTGGACCGCTGCCAGCGAAGACATGTACAAAGCCACGCAAGGCAGCGCGCAACCCGGACCGGACGCTGGTGCGGGAGCCGGTAACGCATCGAGCGCCGCCGCCGAGGATGTAACCGATGTGCCCTTCGAAGAAGTCAAATAACTCATCATCGATAGTCGCAGAGAAACCCGCCGGACCTGGCGGGTTTTTTATTTTCGAAAAACTTGGCCCCGTTTTTTACGAAAACAATAGTTTTGTTCTCTTTTCCGTCACCATCAACCCATTTGCCGAATGTCTAATTCTTATCTCGAGCTGGTCAAGCAAACTTTTAATTTTCCACAAGATGGTATTGAGGTCGATGAAGGCAATCTCACTTTCAACGGACTCGACCTTAAGGCTCTCATCGCAAAACACGGCACTCCGCTTAAGCTGACCTATCTGCCCAAGATCGGCATGCAGATCAAAAAGGCAAAGAGCATGTTTGCGGCCGCATTCAAGAAGCACAAGTACGAAGGCAAATACTACTATTGCTATTGTACCAAAAGTTCGCATTTTAGTTTTGTGGTAGAGGAGGCTCTTAAAAGTGATATTCATCTAGAGACTTCGTATGCATACGATATAGAGATCATCAAAAAACTCTATGCAAAAAAGAAGATCACCAAAGACATTCATATTATATGCAACGGTTTTAAGCAAAAGGGGTATACCCGTCGTATTGCCCAACTGCTGAATGCAGGTTTTTCGAACGTTATTCCGGTTCTCGATAACAAAGACGAGCTCAAAGAATATGCACACTCCGTAAAGGTTCCCTTTAAATTGGGCATACGCGTGGCAGCAGAAGAAGAACCCAATTTTCCATTCTACACGTCTCGGCTTGGCATAAGGGCAAAGGATATCTTGGAGTTTTATGTAGATCGCATAGAAGGATACGAGAGCAAGTTTCAATTGAAGATGCTCCATATTTTTTTGAACAAGGGGATCAAGGACGATATCTACTACTGGAGCGAACTCAATAAAGTCGTTAACCTTTATTGCCAATTAAAGAAGATCTGTCCGGAACTGGATTCAATCAACATTGGCGGTGGGTTTCCGATTAAACACTCGCTGGGTTTTGAGTACGATTACCAGTTTATGATCAACGAGATCGTGCGCAACATCAAAGTGGCTTGTAAAAAAGCCAAGGTGCCCATGCCCAATATTTTTACAGAGTTCGGCAGCTATACCGTAGGGGAGAGCATGGCCCATATTTATAGGGTAATTGCCGAAAAAGTGCAAAACGACCGCGAAACCTGGTACATGATCGATTCTTCGTTCATTACCACCTTACCCGATACCTGGGGCATTGGCGAAAAGTTCTTGATGCTTCCGGTCAACAAGTGGGACCAAGATTACCAACGCGTGGTGCTGGGCGGTATCACCTGCGATAGCCACGACTATTACGACTCCGAGGAGCATATCAACGAAGTATTCTTACCCAAGACCAATGGTACCGATGAGCCGCTCTACGTGGGCTTCTTTCATACCGGGGCCTATCAGGACCAGATCAGTGGTTACGGCGGTATCAAGCATTGCCTGATCCCTTCTCCCAAACACGTGATCGTGGGCTACGATAAGAACGGAAAACTGGTCGATTGGGTCTATGCCAAGCAGCAAACGGCACAAAGCATGCTCAAGATTCTGGGTTATTGACCGGGAGCAGGGGGAAAAAGAAAACCCCTCGTTGAAACGAGGGGTTGTAAACCAAAACCAACTGCTTATGAGAAAGATTCTTTGCTATATTAAACGTATGAAGGGTATCAAACTGTTGTTTTCGTTTTGTTAAAAGAATTGTAGGGGCTCATTGCCATGTTTCTGATTATTTTTGCATCTTAAAGTTTAACACCATGTATCCTGCAGAAATTGTAATTCCCATGAAAGAAGAGTTGACCGAAAGGGGCTTTTCTGAGTTATTGACCACCCAGGCCGTAAACCAGCAGCTTTCTACAGAAGGTACCACGCTGGTCATGATCAATTCCGTCTGCGGCTGCTCTGCCGGTACGGCCCGTCCGGGCGTGTTGATGGCCGTGTCGCAAGCGGCCAAAAGGCCCGACTTTCTGACTACCAGCTTTGCCGGTTTCGATACAGAGGCCGTTGGCGCCATTCGGCAGCATCTATTGCCTTATCCTCCTTCTTCTCCAGCCATTGCTCTTTTTAAGAACGGACAGCTCGTGCATTATATCGAAAGACACATGATAGAGGGTCGCTCTGCGCAAATGATCGCGCAGAATCTGATCGGTGCATTCGAGCAGCATTGCAATTAAGCGGTAACATCCATTATGTATCCTAACCTCTACTACGCCTTTAAGGATCTCTTTGGTCTGGAGTGGCCGGTGCTTCGATTTGTAAACAGCTTTGGCTTCTTTGTGGCCATCGCTTTTTTAATAGCGGCCTATGTGCTTTCCAGAGAACTTAAGCGTAAAAGCGGACAGGGATTGTTTACGCCCACCGAAACAACGATCACAATAGGAGAGCCGGCCTCTTGGGTCGATCTGGGATCGAATTTTGGTTTAGGATATTTATTGGGCTTTAAGGTCGTGGCATTGTTCTTCTTAGATGAAGCCACCATGCAAAACCCGCAAGCTTATATTTTCTCTGCCCAAGGAAGCCCACCTGCCGGCTTGTTTGTCGGGCTTTTTTTCGCAGCCGTTAAGTGGTGGGAGAAGAATAAAGAAAAACTGGCCAAGCCAGAGAAGCGACTTATTCGCATCTGGCCACAAGACAGGGTAGGAGAAATTACCCTGTTGGCGCTGGTCTATGGTCTGGCGGGTGCCAAGCTCTTCGATATTTTTGAGAACTGGAGTTCGTTTCTGCAAAACCCTGCAGCCTACATTTTTTCTCCGGCTGGTCTTACCATGTATGGCGGTCTTATCTGCGCAGCCATAGCGATCGGCGTGTATGCACGAAAGCATAAGATCGGGTTTTTTGCGCTGGCCGATGCCGTAGCCCCCGCGCTGATGCTGGCGTACGGGATCGGCCGGATCGGTTGCCATGTGGCAGGCGATGGCGACTGGGGAATAATGAGCGATCTGGCTTCTAAGCCTACCTTTTTGCCCGACTGGGCCTGGTCTTACCAGTATCCGCATAACGTGCTCGAAGAAGGTGTTCCCATTGCGGGTTGTGTGGGCCCTTTTTGTAACCAGCTGCCGGCCGGTGCTTTTCCCACGCCGCTTTACGAGGCAGTGGCCTGTATCGTATTGTTTGGGGTACTCTGGGGGGTAAGAAAGCGAATAAAAATTACCGGACAAATGTTCTCTTTATATTTGATATTAAACGGATTAGAAAGGTTTGCTATAGAAAAAATACGGGTTAATATCAAAATGGATCTTTTAGGTTTTCATCCCACCCAGGCCGAACTTATTGCCACTTTTCTGATGGTGCTGGGTCTGGCGCTTTTTATCTGGAAAGGGCGTCGCGTTGCGGCTGTTGCCAAGTGAGGGTTTAGCTTAAACTTTAACTGGGTTTTACCCCTTTTTTGTGTTACATTTGCACTCTGTAAAACCCGAGGTGGGCCCTTTTCTCATACCCCAAAAAAAATCTTCTTTACATGCGGCAGCTCAAGATTGCTACCCAGATAACTAACCGTGATTCTCAAGCGGTAGAAAAATACTTACAAGAAATTTCCAAGATCTCGATGATCACTCCCGAAGAGGAGACAACGCTTGCGCAGCGTATCAAAATGTTCAATCGAAATCCGATCGATTCGCAGCGCGCGCTCGATAAGCTCGTTCAGGCCAACCTTCGTTTCGTGGTATCGGTGGCCAAGCAATACCAGCACCAGGGCCTTTCGCTGAGTGACCTGATCAACGAGGGAAACCTCGGACTCATTAAGGCGGCCCAGCGTTTCGACGAGACCAAAGGATTCAAGTTTATTTCTTACGCGGTTTGGTGGATTCGCCAGTCCATTTTGCAGGCATTGGCCGAGCAGGGTCGTCTGGTTCGTTTGCCCCAAAACAAGATCGGTACCTACAACAAGGCCAATAAGGCCTATATGGCCTTTGAGCAAGAGCACGAGCGCGAGCCCTCTACCGAAGAGTTGGCCGAGCTCCTCGAGATGAGTGAGACCGAGATCAACAACATCTTTCAGAGCAATACCCGTCATACTTCACTCGATGCTCCTGTACACGAAGCCGAGGATGTGGCCATGGGCGATCTTCTCGAAGGAAGCGATGATACCGACGATGATGTAATGAAGGATTCACTTCGCAACGAGATTCGCAGGGTGCTCAAATCACTCTCTCCCCGCGAGGCCGAGATCGTGAACGCTTATTTTGGACTTGATGGCGAAAATGGTGTGACCATCGAACAGATCGGACAAAAGTACGATCTGACCAAGGAGCGTATTCGCCAGATCAAGGAAAGAGCCATCAAGCGTCTGCAAAAGGCACGTTACAGTAGCGC
>DNMB01000004.1:8630-10100 GCA_003489485.1 Chitinophagaceae bacterium
TAATATCTCTGCTTTTCTCGAAGGCATGATGGCCATGTGCGCAGAACAATTTTTCTGGCTGCGGGTTATATGGGGTATGCGTTTATTCACATCTTTTTTGTTGCTATCAATGTTGCTTGTCGGTTGCGAGCGGGATATCAGTTTTACGCTGCAAGAAACCGATCCCAAGTTAGTGGTAGAGGCCACTATAGAGAACGGACAGCCGCCACTGGTGATCTTGTCTAAAAGCCTACCATTCTTCGATACCCTTCGACCCTCGCAACTAGCGACTTCTTTTGTAAATGATGCCACGGTTTCCATTACACATAACGGAACAGCATACCCGTTAAAGGGATATACTTCTTTTGCAGCAGGGTTGCCGGTTGGCTACTATTATACTGTCGATAGCACGCAACCCAATTTATTTTTAAGAGGAGCCTTGCAGCAGCGCTATACCTTGACCATACGCTGGCAAGGCAAAGAGTATCTGGCGCAAACTACCATTCCCGCGCAGACCCGCCGGATCGATTCTATTTTTTGGCGTCAGGCCCCACCTGATAATCCGCTCAATAAAGTGGCCTTGTATGTACGAGCCACCGATGCTCCGGGTTTTGGCGATTACATTCGCTATTACACCAAGCAAAACACCTCTCCTTTTTTGCCGGGATTAAACTCGGTGTACGACGACCAAGTCATTGATGGCACCAGCTATGAGGTGCAAGTAGAGCGAGGCATTATCAGAGACGGACAGCCCGAAGAAGGCTATAACTTTTTTAACAAAGGCGATACCGTTACCCTCAAGCTTTGTAATATCGACAAGGCGACCTATGATTTTTGGCGAACGGTAGAATTCAACTACGCCAGTATCGGTAATCCCTTTTCTTCTCCCACCAAGGTGCTCAGCAATGTATCCGGCAATGCACTTGGCTATTTTGGCGGCTACGCTGCCCAGTACAGGACCCTTATTATTCCTCGCTGAACGGTCGGATGGGCCATATTTTTTTAAGGCATGAATGCCCTATTTTTGCGGGCACTGCTTTAATCTCTGTACTATGGAAATTGCCGAAAAAGTATCGTGTCTAATTATCGGATCGGGACCGGCGGGCTATACCGCAGCCATCTATGCCAGCCGTGCGGGGCTTAAGCCGGTGCTTTACCAGGGCATACAGCCGGGTGGCCAGTTGACCATTACTACCGAGGTAGAGAATTATCCCGGCTATCCCGAAGGTATTCAGGGTCCCGAGATGATGGTGCATTTCGAAAAGCAGGCCGCCAGAATGGGAACGGATATTCGCTATGGGATGGCCACAAAAGTTGATTTTACCGGCCCCACGCATAAAGTACAGATAGACGACGAAAAATGGATAGAGGCATCGAGCGTTATCATTAGCACGGGTGCTTCTGCCAAATGGTTAGGACTGGAAAGTGAGCAGCGCCTTAATGGATTTGGCGTGAGTGCTTGCGCTGTGTGTGACGGATTTTTCTTTAAAG
>DNMB01000158.1 GCA_003489485.1 Chitinophagaceae bacterium
AGGTTCTGATAAGAGGCAAAAAACGTGCCCCAATCACGGCCAGTCCCCCGTGCTTTTCGTAGAACTCGCGCGCCTGGTGCAAGTATTTCTTTTTAAAGAGTAATCGATCTCTCCACTGATACATGGCAGGACCCACTTTGCGCCCGGTCCAATATCCTACCATATTACCCAAAATACCCATACAGGCGATGAGAGCCGAGAGTACCAGCAGATCGACCCACTCATTGCGTATCATGCCCAGTCCGATGGTGTCTAAAAATTGATGGGCCAGCCCCGGAATTACCTCACCGGTCTTGCGAGTGATCTCGTGCGCATAGATGCCTGCAACGAACAATAGGGAATCTCCGGGCAAAAAGAAGCCAACAAAAAGACCTGTCTCTGCAAATACAACGAAAAGCAGTAACCACAATCCGCCATTCTCAACATAGAACTGAGGTTGCAACAGGTTGGTCCAATTAAAAGCCTCGAGCAAAAAGATAGACATGATAATATTGATTAAGCGGTCGCTTCGCCAGGGGCCAGTTCGCCTTCCCATTTACTAACGACAGTGGTGGCAAGCGCATTACCTACCACATTGGTGGCAGAGCGAAACATATCGCAAAAATGATCGATGGGTAAGATCAATGCTACTCCCTCGGGAGGGATATTGAACATGGAGCAGGTGGCCAGTACGACGACCAATGAGGCGCGCGGTACGCCGGCAATTCCCTTACTGGTCAACATTAACACCAACAACATGGTGATCTGGGTTCCCAGGTCTAATTGTATGCCATAAGCCTGCGCAATGGCCATACTGGCAAAAGTCATATACATCATACTGCCGTCTAGATTGAACGAATAGCCCAATGGCAGTACGAAGGATACGATCTTGTCTTTACAGCCAAAGCGTTCGAGTTCTTCGGTTAACTTCGGAAATACCGCTTCGCTGCTAGTCGTACTAAACGCGATCAATAAGGGTGTGCCGATGCGCTTGAGTAGGGCCGCCATACGAGAGCCGATGATCAGATACCCTACTGTCAGCAATAAGATCCAGAGTACGGCGATGCCGAGCAGAAAATAAACGAAGTAGATAAAATAAAATTCAAAGATGCCAAGACCGCGAGAGGCGACCACCGCACACAGCGCCCCAAACACGCCAAATGGCGCGATATTCATTACATAGCCTACCATCTTAAGAATAATATGGGAGACCGCATCGAGGGCTTTGATAACAGGCTTGGCCTGCTCACCCAAAGCAGTGGTAGCCACTCCAAAGAAAATAGAGAATACGACAAGCTGTAACACCTCATTGGTAGCCATCGCCTCCATTACACTGCGAGGGATAATATGCTCAACGAATTTTTCGAGCGAGAATTCTTGCTTTTTGGTCATGAGATCCTTTACCCCCTCTGTATCGGCCTGAGAGAGATTGATGTAATGACCAGGTTGAAACAAATTGACCAACACTAACCCGATGCTCAGTGAAATGAGCGAAGCGGTAATGAACCAGAGCATCGATTTACCTCCTACCCTGCCCACTGCAGATAGATTACCAAGCTTGGCAATACCAACTACGAGCGTAGAAAAGACCAATGGGGCAATGATCATTTGCACCATTCGGATGAAGACCTTGCCCAGCAATTTTACGTTGGCTGAAAATTCCTTGATAAAGACCGCGTCGGCGTTAACGTGAACGAGGTAGCCCACCAAAACCCCTGCAAGCATGGATAAGAGTATGTAGGTGGTCAGTCGATTCGTTTTTTTCATGGCAAGCAGGTTATGATTACGACACACCGAAAATCGGTAAAATTCCTGCATTCAAAAAATTTTAGAAAGCATTTATATTGCAGTGCTGTATGAAACAAATACTGTAACTTACTTTTTTCATAAACCCCCTTGTCATGCCAGAGAACAATCCTTCTTTTAAACCCACACTGGGACTGCTGGACGGAACCATGATCGTAGCCGGATCGATGATCGGATCGGGCATCTTTATTGTGAGCGCGGACATTATTCGCAACGTGGGCAGTGCAGGATGGCTGGTCGCCGTTTGGGTGCTGACCGGTTTTATGACCATCACAGCGGCCGTGAGCTACGGAGAACTCAGTGGCATGTTTCCGAAAGCGGGCGGGCAATATGTTTACCTGAAAGAAGCCTATAACCCTCTGATGGGTTTTTTATACGGCTGGAGTTTTTTTGCCGTTATTCAAACTGCAACTATCGCTGCGGTGGGAGTCGCTTTCTCGAAATTTCTAGCCTACATGGTGCCCGAGCTGGGCAACAACCATTTGCTATACGACCTGGGATTTCTAAAAATTTATGCCGGGCAGCTGGTGGCGATCTTTATTATCGTGCTTCTCACCTATGTTAATTCCAGGGGCGTAAAAGAAGGTAAATTCATTCAGACCTTATTTACCAGTGCCAAACTACTTGCGCTTTTCGGATTGATCGTCTTTGGATTTTTGCTGGCCAAACAAAGCTATTGGACGGCCAACTGGTCGACCGGATTTACCGCCATGCAAAATACGGGTGTTAAAAATGAGGCCGGCGCATTGGTAGCTGGCAACTGGTTGCCCATATCGGGCGCTGCTCTACTGGGTGCCATCGCCGCTTCGATGGTAGGATCGATCTTTAGCTCTGATGCCTGGAACAATGTAACTTTTATTGCGGGAGAAATGAAAAACCCACAACGAAACATTGGACTTAGCTTGTTGCTTGGCACATTGGTGGTAACGCTCATTTATGTATCGGCCAACCTGATGTATATACATGTACTGCCACTCGATCAACTGGCCTTTCCTACCGATGACCGCGTGGCCGTTGCCGCAGCCAATAGCATCTTTCCTTCGTTCGGCACCATATTGATTGCTGCGCTGATTATGGTATCAACTTTTGGATGCAATAACGGTTTGATCATGGCGGGGGCAAGGGTCTACTACACCATGGCCAAAGATGGACTATTCTTTAAAAAAGCAGGAGAACTCAACCAACAGTCCGTTCCCCAGGCCGCACTATGGCTGCAGTGTGTAGTGGCCGCCATTTGGAGTTTGAGTGGCCGATACGGACAACTGCTCGATATGATCTCTTTTGTGGTCGTGTTATTTTACATGCTGACCATTGCGGGTATTTTTATCTTACGCAAGAAAAGACCGGAGCTGCCCCGCCCCTACCGCGCTTTTGGCTATCCCTTTTTGCCTGCTTTGTATATGCTGATGGGTGCAGCCTTTTGCGTGCTCCTCATTATTTACAAGCCGGAATACACCTGGCCCGGGCTCATCATTGTGCTACTAGGCATTCCTCTCTACTACCTGGCATTAGGAAGGGGTACTGCCGCTACAAAAAATTAAAGAGTTTTAGCATCAATCACTATCTTAGAGATTCCTAAAAACCAACGCATGAGCTTATTTGCAAAAAAGCCACTGGACCAGATTTTGGCCCAAGCGGCTGACAGTGAGAAAGGTCTTAAAAGAACATTGGGCGCAGGCAATCTTGTAGCCCTTGGTATTGGAGCCATCATAGGCGCCGGATTGTTTGTTCGCACCGCAGCGGCTGCCGGTCAGGCTGCCGGACCCGCCGTAACGCTTTCCTTTATCATTGCCGCCATCGGTTGCGCCTTTGCCGGCTTGTGTTATGCCGAATTCGCCTCTATGATTCCCATTGCAGGTAGTGCGTACGCATACTCTTACGTAACCATGGGAGAGCTGATCGCCTGGATCATCGGATGGGCTCTCATTATGGAGTACGCATTGGGAGCAGCCACAGTGGCTATTGCCTGGAGTGAATATTTAAATAAACTTTTGGGAGGGGCCATACCGTATGAATGGTGTCACTCCCCCTTTGAGAGTTATACCGATTCTGCAGGAGTGCTGCACCAGGGTATTATGAATGCGCCTGCCTTGGTTATTCTACTAGCGCTTACGTTGCTGTTGATTAAAGGCACACAAGAATCTGCGATCGTCAATGCCATTATCGTTTTTATTAAGGTGGCTATCGTAATCTTGTTTATTGCCATAGGATGGCAGTATATCCGCCCCGAGAATCA
>DNMB01000120.1:0-1369 GCA_003489485.1 Chitinophagaceae bacterium
GACCACACTCGAAATCATTGAGACGCTTCGCGCCAAAACGGCCGGACAAGTGGTGGTAGCAGGATTTTCGCTTGATGAATCACCGGCCGCCATTAAAAAGATCATCGGAGTGCAATTACAAAGCAGTGGTTATTTTCCGGGGCTCAACCTGATTCAGCTCATCGAGCTTTTTGCGGGTCTTTATAACTGCAGCGTAGATCCGATGGAGCTGTTGGCGCAGGTCAATTTGCAAGAAAAGGCAAAGGCAAAGGTCAAGGAACTAAGTGGGGGGCAGCGTCAGCGTTTTTCTGTGGCCACTACACTCATCAATCGTCCGGCCGTAATTTTTTTGGATGAACCCACCACCGGGTTGGACCCGCAAGCTCGCCGCAGTCTATGGGAAATGATCCGTAAGATCAATGAGCAGGGAACCACAGTGGTCATCACGACGCATTATATGGATGAGGCCGAATACCTATGCGATCGGGTGGCCATCATGGATACAGGAAAGATCATCGCTCTTGATGCGCCCGCCAAATTGATCGACGAATTACTTGCTACCGGTTTTGAGAGAAGAAAAGAAATGAAGTTGGCCAATCTCGAGGATGTGTTCATTCACCTGACGGGTCATTCATTGCGAGAGGATTGATCTCGGCTGCCAAAAATATACTTCCACAAATTACGATCAGGTCTTCTTTTGTAGCCCTGGCTTTTGCCGCAGCGAGGGCCTGGGCCGCATGAGCGTATGGCGTTCCCCTAAGTCCGGCCGCAACACCTTGCTCAAAGAGATCATGCTCATCCAATGCCCGGGGGAGTTGCGCTTTTGTAAAATAATAATCAGCCTCTTTGGGTAACAGCGATAACATCTGTGAAACCGATTTGTCTTTTACCACTCCAATGATGATGTGGAGTTTTTGATAAGTGGTCAGCCTGAGTTGTTTTAGCAGTTGTCTGATACCCGCCTCATTGTGCGCTACGTCGATCACCACCGTGGGGTGCTGTCCGATCTTTTGCCATCTTCCAAATAAGCCGGTCAGTTGCCCAGCCGATGCCAGTCCCTGCACGATGGCTTGCTGGTCGATCTGCCATCCCTGCTGTTGCAGCTGTTCGATGGACGCTAGTACCGTCAATATATTTTTTAGCTGATAAATTCCAGGCAGATCAAGCGTATAGGTCGATACGGCTTTCGATGTGTTCGCTACTTGTACCAGCAGCGCATCGTCTTTCCATTCGTAATGCAGTATGCTTCGCTTGTCGGGGGCTGCGGTCAGTGAAGCGCCCTCGCTTTGGGCCTTCTGCATAAAAACGGGTAAGGTGGCCTCTGTCGGTTCTCCGATCACGACCGGAACACCGGCTTTGATGATCCCTGCTTTTTCGAATGCAATTTTCT
>DNMB01000120.1:1526-4763 GCA_003489485.1 Chitinophagaceae bacterium
CTTTCCATTCGTAATGCAGTATACTTCGCTTGTCGGGGGCTTCGGTCAGTGAAGCACCCTCGCTTTGAGCCTTCTGCATAAAAACGGGCAAGGTGGCCTCTGTCGGTTCTCCGATCACGACCGGAACACCGGCTTTGATGATCCCCGCTTTTTCGAATGCAATTTTCTCGAGGCTGTCTCCAAGCAGTTGCATGTGGTCCCAATCAATATTGGTGATCACGGAGAGTAGAGGTGTAATTACGTTGGTGCTGTCTAGGCGGCCTCCCATGCCTGTCTCAATGATGGCGATGTCTACTTTTTTTATGGCAAAGTATTCAAAGGCCATCGCTACCGTTACTTCAAAAAAACTGGGTTGTATCTGATCGATATGAGGAAGCAGGCGTTGGGTAAAGTCGACCACAAACTCTTTTTCGATCATCGCTCCGTCGATCTTGATCCTTTCTCGAAAATCATAAAAGTGCGGAGAGGTATACAGCCCCGTTTTGTAACCAGCCGATTGCAAGATGGCCGCTAGCATGTGACTCACCGATCCTTTTCCGTTGGTACCGGCAATGTGAACCGTGCGAATTTTTCGCTGCGGATTATCTAAGACCTCACAGAGGGCAATGGTGTTCGACAGGTCTTTTTTATAGGCTGCCGCTCCGATTCTGCTGAATAACGGTAGTTTCGAAAAGAGATATTCAATAGTTTGCTGGTAGTTCATTTGAAATAGGTACTGGCAATACCTTAATTGATCCTGAAGTTAAACTGAACGGTGACCATCGACTCGTGATCGGATGCGTCAAAGCGCATTTTTTCCAGATAACGAACAATAGCTTGTTTGTAGGCATTGCCTGTTGTAGAAGATCCTTTGGCCAGACTGATCAACTTGCCTGTGCCGTCTGGGGCCACGAGTATATTCGCATAGATCGTAGCCTTGTTAAGGTCTCCTTCAAAAGCATAGGATCTTACAATCTTGCGGTCACCACGGGTTACCCTTGGGCCCATGCCCAGTCCGGCACCCGTTCCTGTTCCTCCTCCTAGTCCGCCTCCGCTGCCTCCGCCCGTGCCATCACCATTTCCTGCACCGATGCCATTACCTTTTCCTCCGGTTTGTTCAAATTGATCGACGGCGCCACCACCGGTCGCTCCTCCTGTGTTGGACTTGCCCATTACGGCACGGGGTTGCGGTGGGGAAGGTGTTTTTACAATGGGTACGGGTTTTGTGGTAGCGCTTGTGGGCTTGATCTTTTTATTATCGGGTCGAGTTGTTTTAGCAACAGGTATTGCCGCTGCGCTGCTGTTGTCATCGGCATCGGCTGAGGCGGCTGGGTCAGGGGTACCCGGCGCCATTGGGGCCTCGCTGGTAGTTCCGGCTGTTTCGTTGGCAAGGGTGGGTTGCCCTCCGCCTCCGCCACCATCTTCTGCTGCGGGCGGATCGGGTGGCCAATTGACCTCTACTTCAACACTGCTCGCCTCGGAAGTTTGCTCAAAGACAGGAATTTTCCATTTGAGTAAGAAAAGAAGTAGACCGATCGCCAGGGCCGTTGCAGCCGTAATCGCATAGGCCCTGCGGTGGGATGTAAACGATGTGGTCAGTTGCATACTACTTGGGTTTCCTTCTTTACGGCTAAACTAGTTTATTATTAGGTCGATGCCCACAAGAACTTGTTAAATAATGTTGGTTCAGTGGGCAAAATCTTTTTCGAATCGTCCTTTGATGCGCTCAATGGGAGGATTGAAGTATCCGAAGCGCAGGTCAGAAAATTCAGCTCTTAATTCTTGCTGCATGGTTTTGATGCCCATGTAGTCGCCGGTTTCGGTTACACCGATCTTACCAAGATACCAATCGGGATCGATATTGAAGTTGCGCCATTGGATCATCTTGAGTCCTGTTTCTTGAATTAGTTTTCGAAGTGCTTCATACTCCGCCACCGAGTCGGTCATTCCCGGAAAAACAAAGTAGTTGATCGACGTCCATCCGCCAAAGGCTGTCACGACTTTCAAGCTCTCCACAATATCTTCGAACTGGTAATTGTTCGGGCGGTAATAGGGCATGTAGATCTCGCGGCGAGCAGAGTTGGTGCTAACGCGTATCGAATTTAGGCCTGCTTTACAAAGTTGACGAACGGCGTCAGGGTTCGAACCATTGGTGTTGATGTTGATGCTGCCCTTTTGGGTGTGTTTTCTGATCTCAGTAATCGCGTCCCTGATCGTCTCCCACATCAACAGTGGTTCTCCTTCGCACCCTTGTCCAAAACTAATGATAGGATAGGGGGCCGTTTCCAAATGTGGAACGGTAAATTCTACGATCTCCTCTGCGCTCGGCTTGAACTGAAGTCGATCTTGTGTGGAGACGATAGGTTCCTCGTCGGGTTGTAAAGAGATGCAGCCTACGCAGTTTGCATTGCAGGCCGGAGAAACGGGCACGGGGCATTCCCATCTTCCCAACGAAAAGTTACGTGCCGCGGGGCATTGGTAGGTCTGACAGCAATTTTCCATCAGATGTTTGACCAATCGGTTATGCGGGTAGGCTTTTAGTAGTCCGCCTGTGCCCAGATTGATTTGATCTTGGTCGTAACCGCTGCAGTCTTGTCGGATGTCAGATTCGATGCGCGTGGCCGGAACAAAAAATTTCTCGTTCTCCCAACCCACTGCGGTGTAGCAAAAAAGCGGTAGGGTGGGTGCGCCGGGTTCGGTTTCGTAAGCAGAGAGATAAAAGCCGGTATGAGCCGGCGGAATAAATGCTGCCACGGCCCAACCTTTTTCGCAGAGTCTCATTTCTCCGGTCTCCACATCAATGCCAATTCCTTTTCGGCCGGGCAGTTCATAAAGTGTTCCTCCATTAGGAAGTTCGATCCAATCTTCGGTGGGTATGGCAACGGCGTCCCATCCCGTTCTTCCGGTCACATATAGGGTACGATCTTCAAAGATCTTTCCGTTGGCGTCAGAGTATAGCAGATAAGGAGAGGGCATTTACGGTAGGTTGATTTGTGCTTGGCAATGAGCATTGAAGGCAAGCAGTTCTTGCTCATCGATAAAACTATTTTTTTCGATCGGCTGTTGAATAAGCTCGTTCGATCTAAGGTCGATGGTCAGCAGCCCATCTTTAACGATCACATTCGAAATTTTGCTCCAGGCAATTAGTTTTTTGGGAACCGAGGGATAACTGATGCCCTGCTCACAAAACGTTACAACAAGCGATCGAACCGATAACTTAAAAAGCAGGAGTAACAAAAGCAAAGCAGCCGCTGCCCA
>DNMB01000090.1:0-1118 GCA_003489485.1 Chitinophagaceae bacterium
CAAACTAATGGAGGGAAAGTACAAAGACTCCACTTTGACCAGCCCCAGCACCTCCTTTTTATAACGCTCGGTAATCTTTTTAAAAAAACCCGATAAGGCCTGCTCCTGCGCAAAGGCCTTTACGACCCGAATGCCTGAGTAGGCCTCTTGCGCATGGGTGGTCAGGTCCGACAAGGTTTCTTGAATTCGTTCGCTGCGACGATGAATGATATTGTTGATGTGATAGATGGCAATGGCCAGCAAGGGTAAAGGAATAAGTACGTAAATCGTTAACTCGGTATTTCTTCTGAACATAAAGAACAGACTCAGCGAAATGATAGAGACGAGGTTGGCAATATACATAACGGCCGGACCGGTAAACATCCTTACCCGGCTCACGTCTTCTGCGATCCGGTTCATCAGATCGCCCGTACGTTGTTCCCTAAAAAATGCCGCGTCGAGTAATTGATAGTGCGAAAAGATCACATTTTTTTGTTCGTATTCGATAAAACGACTCATCACGATCAGCGTCTGCCGCATTAAGAATAAAAAGACCCCTCGCAGCAGTGCCAACAACAATATCACCAGACCGCAGATCGCCACGACCGTGCCAACGGCACTACCCCACTGCTGTATCCATTCGATAAATAGGACCACGGTTTTGTCATAAGCCCTATAAGAAGATGGAGGCTGGTATCCTTGCAGTAATAGCGCCCGCTGCACGTGATCGATAACAAAACCTGTGATCTGAGGAGACAGTACGTTGAAATAGTTAGATAGCATTACAAATCCAAAACCCGCTGCCAGACGAAGCCTGTACTTCCAAAAAAAGGGAGCCAATGAATACAATTCTCTCATAGTGGTAGAGAGGCAAAGTTAGCTTTTGTTGCGCGCGATTTGGGCTGAAATGTTCATTGACTTACCTTTGCGCCGGAGAGATGGCAGAGCGGTCGATTGCGGCGGTCTTGAAAACCGTTGACTGTAAAAGGTCCGGGGGTTCGAATCCCTCTCTCTCCGCACTTCAATTTGGATGCCCCTCTCTTAATTTCCACCAACTAGCGCCTCACGATATCCATCGGCAAGCTGAGAGAGCTTGATGGTGATCTTTTTCTTGGTGGTAAGCATTTGGTCAATACGCG
>DNMB01000090.1:1452-2505 GCA_003489485.1 Chitinophagaceae bacterium
CTTGACCACTTCGTGAGTGGCAATAGGAAAGTAAATGGTAGTTATGCCGCCTTTGGTCTCAACGGAATAGGGAATCTTTTCGGCCGATCCATAAAAACAAAGCAGATAGCCCGTTTTACCACCGGCTAAAACCAATGGGTAGGTAATACGAATCGAATGATCGTAGCTACTATAGGTGCCATCGGCCATGTTGGAAACCTTGAAAGAAGGTGTTCCAAGGGCGATCACTTCTATCAGCTCCACATTGTCTACTCCACTTCGAACGGGCTTAAAAATCATATTTTCTTTGTATGTAGCTGCTTTTTCCATGCGTACATCTTCGGCTGCAGGTTGCTGTGCAAATGAAGAAAGAGGAGCTAATAACACCAGCAGGCAACTCAACAGAAAAACAATTGCTTTCATGATAATAAAGTTTACGTATTAGTGGATAAAAATAAGCCAAATCGAGACATAAAACCAAAGGGAGTGCCCCATACAGTAAACCGGATGAAGGTTTTATTGTTATAACACAAAATTTACGCGTGCTGAAACTAGTACCCATAAAAAGTTTGCTGAGCGCTCTGTTTCTGATCAGCTCGCTCGCAGCCTGTGGCCAGCCCACCCCTGCTCGTATCAAAAAAAATAACCCCGTCATGAATCCAACTACCACATCGACCAAACAAGACACCGCCACCTTTGCCAACGGCTGCTTTTGGTGTACCGAGGCCATATTCGAAGAGCTAGACGGTGTTAGTAGCGCTGTATCCGGCTACACGGGTGGATCGACCAAAAATCCAACCTATAAAGAAGTTTGTTCCGGATCTACCGGTCATGCCGAATGCATACAAATTACCTACGACCCCACCCGTATCAGTTTTGACGAGCTGTTAGAGGTATTTTGGAAAACCCACGACCCCACCACGCTCAATCGCCAAGGCAACGACGTAGGAACGCAGTACCGAAGCGGCATTTTCTATCATAACGAAGAACAACGACTAAAGGCTGAGCAATATAAAATAGCGCTCGATCGCGCTGGCGCCTGGAGTAATCCGATTGTAACGGAGATCAGCCCCT
>DNMB01000086.1 GCA_003489485.1 Chitinophagaceae bacterium
AGCACCTACAATGTAAAGCCCCAACTTAGTTGGTTGTATGCCGCAGGGTTGTTCAAAAACTTTCTTGACAATGCGATCGAAACCTCTGTAGAGATCTATTACAAAGACATGCAAAACCAGATCGAATATCGCGAGGGATATACTCCTTCCATTAGCGATCCGGAGTCGGAATTTGTTTTTGGCAGGGGGTGGAGCTATGGAGCGGAATGGTTCGTCAATAAAGTTCGAGGCCGGTTTACGGGATGGGTTGGCTATACGCTTTCGTGGACCTGGAGAAAATTTCCGGACCTCAACGAAGGCAGACGCTATCCTGCTCGCTTCGACAGAAGACACGATCTATCTGTTGTGGGAAATTATTCGCTCTCACAAAAATGGAAGCTGGGTGCTGTTTTTGTCTACGGAACAGGCAATGCCATTACGCTACCGGAGCGTTTCTATATCATGAACGGGGTGCTTAATCAAGAGTACAGCCGCATCAATCAGTACAGAATGAAGTCTTATCACCGCATGGATGTATCAATGACCTATACACCCGTTCAAAAAAAGCCTCGCAAGGTAAAAAGTCAATGGGTCTTCAGTATCTATAATCTATATAGCCGGTTTAATCCTTACTTTATTTATTTCGATCAAGAAGGAACCATCGCTGGGGGCGATCTGAAGGTTTCGGCCAAACAAGTCTCCTTGTTTCCTGTCTTACCGTCTGTGACGTGGAACTTTAGTTTTTAGGAGAACCCGACTGTTTATCTCTATAGATGAATCGAACAAGTGCATTTTGCTTCTCATCCGCTTTCAGGTAGAGTTGATAGCGTTCCTTTCCGGCCGTCACGATCATCAAGGCCGTATTCGGCGGAATGGTACCAAGGTTTTCTCCGACCATTACCACGTCTTGAACAGATTTTTGCCGATCGACCAATACAGAAAGTGAAACCGCTTGTGTTTTTAGCATCTGGCGGAAAACCACCGGTTTTTCATTTACATATACAGAGATGGTGTCTCCATCAATTTGACCATTATCAAAGAGATCGATCACTACCAAGCCGCTATCGACCATAATTTCCTTGAAAAGCGCATTGGTCTTGTTGCGTAACGTGGGCGAACGATCGGTTCGCTCCGAATCTTGCTTGGTGAGACGGTTGAGCACTACGGTGCCCGGATCACAACTGGTCTTACCATCTTGCGCCACTCCGCCGGTGGTAAACCATACGCCTCTTATCTGCTCATCGGTGGTCTTTGTGCCCGAGGCTTTATGATAGGTAAGCTGGTAGTTTTTTGAACAGGGAATACAATCCGGCTTGAGTTGCTGGCCAATGATTCCGGTTTCGCGAAGCGCGATGGTCTGGCTGTCTGCTCGGTAGACACCCACTAAATTTTGCTTTACGTAATTGAAAGAATCAGAAAAATGCCATGCGGTACCTCTAATAACCGAATCAGTTACTTGCAGGTCGAACTGTAAATTATAAACCGGGAAACAACCACTGGGTGCCATTACGAGCCGGCCCTTCCATTGTCCAGACAAATTCTGTGACCACACGGAAATAGTCATTGATAAAGTACTCAGAACAAATAAAAGGATCCGGAGCATATCCCGAAGGTAGCAAAAGGCGCTTTATCGAGAAGGGCGGTATACAAAACGAAATACCGCATTTTTTTTATCGGACGAAAGCACTTGCAGGCGGTATTGTTGCTGTCCGGCGTCAACGATCATAAGAGCGGTATTGGGAGGGATGCGCCCGAGACTCTCAGCTACGAAAGTGAGCTCTTGCACGTCTTGGTTTTCGTCAAGAGCGACCTTTAAAAGTAAAGGGGTAGTACCCAGGCGTTTTTTTGAAAGAATTACTTGCCCATTTAAGTATACCGAGACCGTATCACCATCAATCTCTCCATTATCATAAACAGAGATACTGATCTGTTTTGCAGCGATATTGATCTCCTTGAGTAATTCATTTTGGCGATTGTTCTCTACGGGAGATGGCATATGCTTTACTACCGCCGGGGTGGCCGTTGCAGGCTTTTCAATTTTTTCTGACGACTCTTTATTTGATGCGGTCGAAACTGGTTTCGGTTTGTTTTCGGTGATTTGTTTTGCAGTAACGGCAGTGGTCGGTTTGCGAGGAGTCGAAGCGGTCTTGGTCACCGGTTTTTGCTGAACCGAAAGGCTCGTTGAAGGACCTTGCTTTTTAGCCTGAGGGGCTTCGTTGTAAAAGATTTTTTTGGCAGCAGGTGCATTGCTTTTGAGAAACGACTCGTTTTCAAAATCTGAACTGGTTACTCTGCGCAAGAAGACGATCCCACCGCCGCAGTCGCCGCCTTTTTTAACATCCTTAGAATCGGTTTCGTATTTGCTCGTAAAGTTGCCCTCAAGATATTCCTCCTTTCCGGATTGGCTGTAAGAGAGGGTATAGTTCATAAGGCAATTCACCGAGCCTTCACCGGACCTTACCTCTACGGTCTTGATCTCTTGGATCGATACATTTCCCTCCTTTTTATTGACACGACCGGTAAGAGTGGCCTTTCCGTAATACTCTGTGTTAAGGTACGAGTAGGTTACTCCGGTCAACTGACCCTTACTCTCTTTTACCTGCATCTCAATTTTGTACTGGCTTTGGTCTTTGGTAACGAAATAGCCTTTCCAAATGCCGGTCAACATCTGAGCGGAACCATGCAGGTGAATGAGGGAAAGGGCTGCGATAAAAGAAAAATATCGATACAATGTCATGGGCAGGGCAAATGTAAGCGAATTGGCCAATCCGACTCTTAGGGCGGGCCCTTCACGATCAATTTTAACAACCCCTTTATTGTCCTGAAAAATTGCCCTTAAATCGTTAAATTTGCAGGCCTTGAATAAAGCAAATTTCATGATCAATATTACATTTCCGGATGGTGCCGTTCGAAGTTACGAGAAGGGGAGCACTGCCCTTGACATTGCCCGTTCCATTTCTGAAGGGCTTGCCAGAAAGGTGCTGGCAGCCGCTGTGAACGGAGAGGTAAGAGATGCACACCGCCCCATACAAGAGGATGCACAACTACGACTGCTTACATGGAATGATGCCGAGGCCAAATCTACTTTTTGGCATTCTTCTGCCCATTTACTTGCCGAAGCCGTCGAAGCACAATTTCCGGGTGTTAAATTTTGGGTAGGACCGGCCGTTGAACAAGGCTTTTATTACGACATGGACCTCGGCGATCGAAAGATCACCGAAGAAGATCTGGTGCAGATCGAAAAAAAGATGGCTGAGCTGGCCAAGAAAGACAGTGGTTTTCAGCGCATCGAAATAGGAAAGCAAGAGGCCATTCGGTATTTCACCGAAAAAGGCGATGAGTACAAGCTCGATCTGCTACAAGGACTAAACGACGGCGAAATTACTTTTTACAAGCAAGGCGATTTTACCGACCTGTGCAGAGGACCTCACATACCCAGCACCGCTCCCATCAAGGCCATCAAGCTCACCACACTGGCCGGAGCCTATTGGAAGGGGAATGAAAAAAATAAGATGCTCACCCGTATTTACGGGATCAGTTTTCCAAATCAAAAGGAGCTCGATGAATATCTTCTTATGCTCGAGGAGGCCAAGAAAAGAGATCACAGAAAACTTGGTAAAGAGCTCGGCATCTACACTATGGACGATGATGTAGGTCCTGGCCTTCCACTTTGGTTGCCCAACGGAACCATCATCATAGAAGAATTGGAGCGTCTTGCCAAAGAGACCGAGAGTGCAGCGGGGTATAAGCGAGTAGTTACACCTCATATCGCTAAAGAAAGCATGTACCTGACCAGCGGCCACTTGCCCTATTATGCAGACAGTATGTTCCCTCCCATGGAAATGGATGGAGAGAAGTATTATCTGAAGGCCATGAACTGCCCGCATCACCACAAAATATTCGATGCCGAACCTAAAAGCTATCGTGAACTTCCGTTTCGTATTGCCGAATACGGCACTTGCTATCGCTATGAGCAAAGCGGGGAGTTATTTGGTTTAATGCGGGTTCGCTGTCTGCATATGAACGATGCACACATTTATTGCAGCAAGGAGCAATTCTTCGAAGAATTCAAGGCGGTCAACGACATGTACCTGAAATATTTCGGCATATTCGGGATCGATAAGTACGTAATGCGTCTAAGCTTGCATGACCCTGAAAAGCTGGGCCAGAAATATGTTAACGAACCTTCCTTATGGCTCGAAACAGAGGCAATGGTTAGAAAGGTTCTTATCGATACCAACACACCTTTTGTAGAAGTGCAAGACGAAGCTGCTTTTTACGGGCCTAAGATCGATGTGCAGATATGGAGTGCCATTGGCAGAGAGTTTACGCTGGCCACCAACCAGGTCGATTTTAACTCGGGGATCAAATTCAAGCTGTCTTATACCAACAGAGATAACCATGCTGAGGTACCTCTTATCATTCATAGAGCACCTCTTGGAACCCATGAGCGTTTTATTGGATTTTTACTGGAGCACTATGCCGGCAAGTTCCCTCTTTGGTTGGCTCCCGTGCAGGTAAAGGTGCTTCCTATCAGCGATAAGTTTCTGGGCTATGCCCAACAGGTGCAGCAACAGCTGAACGCTGCCGGTATCAGGGCCGAAACCGATGACCGGGGCGAAAAGATCGGTAAGAAGATCCGCGACACCGAGCTGTTGAAAATACCCTATATGTTGGTCGTAGGAGAGAAAGAGATGAGCGAAGAGAAGGTGTCCGTGCGCAGACAAGGCAAGGGTGACCTGGGCGCTCAACCCGTTGGGCATTTCATTGAAATGGCCACGCAAGAAATTAGCAGTAGAAAATCAGAATAGCGTAATTTAGTAATCTAAATCCAATAAATGGCAGTACCACAAAGACCCGGAGGCGGGTTTAATCGTCCTCCCGGCGCAGGCGGATCCAGACCAGGTGGACCCGGAGGTTTTAACAGGGGTGGATTCAACAGAGGACGATTCGTTCCTCGAAAAGAGCCCGAACATCGCATCAATCAATTGATCAGAGTACCCCAAGTAAGACTGGTGGGTGAAAATGTAGAGGTAGGAATCTATTCAATTCAGGATGCTCTTCGCATGTCGCAAGAGCAGGGATTGGATCTGGTGGAGATCTCTCCCAACGTAGATCCCCCTGTTTGTAAGATCATCGACTACAATAAGTTTCTTTACGACAAGAAGAAGAAAGAAAAAGAGATGAAAGCCAAAAGCAAAGTCTCTGAAGTAAAAGAAATTCGTTTTACTCCCAATACGGACGATCACGATTTTGATTTCAAAGCCAAGCATGCCATTGAGTTCCTCAAGGAGGGCAATAAGGTAAAAGCCTACGTACAATTCAAAGGAAGGGCCATACAATTCCAAGACAGGGGGCAATTGCTGCTCCTAAAGTTCGCGGAACGTTTGGCAGAGACCGGCGTATTGGAGAATTTACCTAAAATGGAAGGCAGAAGAATGCTTGCCATGTTCGCTCCAAAAGGAAAAAAGAAAGGTTGATCCCTTTTTTTACATCTCACGATTTTTAAGCTAAACCCCATACTTGCTATGCTACGCTCTTTTTTAATTGCGATACTAGTTGTCGCAGCTACCGTATCAACTGCCCAACCTCCTTCCGCTGGCGCACCAGCCGGTGCCAGACCTGCTGATACCACACGAAGAGGTCCCGGCGGTCCTGCGGCCTCTACAGGCCCCAAAGCCTACAAAGAAGTGATCACACCCAAGGCCGTTACTTCAAAAGGACTTTTCTGGGTACATAAAGTTGACGATCGTTTTTTTATTGAAATAGCCGATTCGTTACTGCTTCGCGACATGCTGGTAGTGAACCGTATCTCCAAGGCTCCTGCTGGTCTTCGTGCCGGAGGTAGTTTCTTTGGCTATGCCGGCGATCAGATCGGACAAAACGTTATTCGTTTTGAGAAAGGACCTAACAACAAGGTCTTTTTGCGTACCATTTCGTATGCGGAGTATGCCAAGGATTCCACTTCGCCCATGTTTACCACGGTGAACAATTCGAATATTCAACCTATCGCTCAGTCATTCGATGTAAAGGCTTTCGGTAAAGATTCTAATTCTGTCGTTCTCGATATCACGGATTTTATTTCAGGAGACAACGACGTGCTTCATTTCAGTTCTTCACTGAAGTCCTCGCTACGACTCGCCGCGCTTCAAAACGACAAGTCGTATGTGGTATCCGTAAAAACATTTCCCATCAACGTAGAAATTAAAGCCGTTAAAACCTATTCTCGTGGCGGTGCACCCGCTGGTCTTCCCGGAGGCGGTCCTTCGATGGGAGGAGGAGCTGGGGGCGGTAATATGACCATGGAGCTGAACAGTTCCATCGTGATTCTTCCCAAAGTGCCCATGCAACCTCGTTTTTACGATGCCAGGGTGGGTTACTTCGCTGTGGGATATACAGACTTTGATGCCAACCCACAAGGTGTAAAATCTGTATCGCTCGTCAAGAGATGGAGATTGGAACCCAAGGCAGAAGACGTCGAAAAATATAAAAGAGGGGAGTTGGTAGAGCCAGCCAAGCCGATCGTATTTTATATCGATCCGGCTACTCCAGAAAAATGGATCCCTTACCTGATGCAGGGTGTAGATGACTGGAAGGGTGCTTTTGAAAAAGCCGGTTTTAAAAATGCGATCATGGCCAAGCGGGCACCCACTCGTCAAGAAGACAGCACCTGGACCTTGGATGATGCGCGTAACTCTGCCATCGTTTACAAACCCTCCGATATTCCCAATGCCAGCGGACCCAGCATTTCGGATCCCCGCAGTGGTGAGATCATGGAGAGCCATATCAACTGGTATCACAACGTAATGGCGTTGCTTCGCAATTGGTACATGATCCAATGCGGCCCCTTAGACAAGCGTGCGCAGCAGATGGTTTTTCCTGATTCGCTCATGGGGCAATTGATTCGTTTCGTCTCTTCTCACGAAGTGGGACACACTCTTGGGCTCCGTCATAATTATGGGTCGAGTTCCAGTGTGCCGGTAGAAAATCTTCGTAACAAAGCATGGGTCGAGGCCAATGGTCATACCCCTTCGATCATGGACTACGCACGCTTCAACTATGTTGCGCAACCAGAAGATAACATTAGCGAAAAAGGACTTTTTCCCCGCATTGGCGACTACGACAACTGGGCAATCGAGTGGGGATATAAAATGTTTCCCCAATACAAATCGGCCGATGAGGAACTGCCTATGCTCAACCGCTGGGTAATCGAAAAATTAAAAGACAACCGCTTGTGGTTTGGAACGGAGACCAATCCCGATGATCCCCGTTCACAAAGCGAGCAAGTAGGCGATGACCCGATGAAGGGAAGTGCCTATGGAATCAAGAACCTGCAGCGCATCGTTCCAAATCTCTTGCAGTGGACCAAAGAGCCCAATGAAGATTTTGAAGGGTTACGAACCATCTATCAAGAAGTGGTGGGTCAGTTCTCTCGGTACAACGGACATGTCGCTAAATTCGTTGGTGGCATAATGGAAACGCCCAAGACGCAAGAGCAAAGCGGACCCGTTTATGAGCTGGTAAGCAAGGCAAAACAAAAAGAGGCCGTTGCCTTTTTGAACAAGCAACTCTTTGCCACACCTACCTGGTTGATCGATCAGCAGATCTTTGATCGTACCGGACAATCCGGACTGGTGGTTGTTGGTAATGTGCAAGACAATATCTTGAACCGTCTGCTCGGTGCAAGAAACCTCACCAAGCTGATCGAGGCAGAAGCCTCAGCAGGATCGAAAGCCTATAGCGCCCTTGAGCTTCTTGCTGACCTCAAATCGGGCATCTGGTCAGAGTTAACTACCAAAAAGACGATTGATGCCTACCGCAGAAATCTTCAAAAATCTTATGTAAACGCAATGGTTAACCTGCTCAACCCTCCGGCTGCGAGCGCTGCCGGCGCCTTTGGGCCTGGTATCTCTATTTCGATCTCCGGTGCCGGTTCAGACAAGTCAGATCTGAAGTCGATCGTAAGGGCTCATTTGCAGTCATTGCGCGCTGAGCTCAATGCTTCGCAGGCGCTTTACTCGGATCGCTTGAGCAAGTATCACCTGCAAGATCTTAGCTTCAGGATTGAAAAAGCACTGAATCCCAAAGATTAATGCGGTTTATTTAAAATTCTTTTCATCGAGGGAGGTCCAACCGGATCTCCCTCTTTTTATTGGGATCCTGCCGCGTAACATGGAGCGAAATACCCTATCTTTGCACCCCCGTCTACGGACGGGTCATTGCCTAAAGAGGTTCGACAAAGGTCCCCCGGTGGGGAATGCCTCCAGGGTGTAATAATAAATACTGGGTATCATGCCTAAAGTAAAGACCAATTCGAGTGCCAAAAAGCGCTTTAAAGTGACCGGCACCGGAAAGATCATGCATCAGAAGAGTTTCAAGCGTCACATTCTTACCAAAAAATCAAAAAAACGCAAGCGTAACATGCGTCTGGATGGCACCGTTGCCAAGTCGCACGTAGATTTCGTAAAGCGTTTGCTTCGTCTTAAGTAAGAATCAAAGAAACTCAGTCTCTAACCATCTAATTTAATTACCATGCCTCGTTCAAAAAATGCAGTGGCCTCAAAAGCCCGCCGTAAGAAAATATTAAAGCAAGCCAAAGGTTTTTATGGCAAGCGCAAGAATGTATTGACCGTTGCCAAAAACGTTGTTGAAAAAGGTATGACCTACATGTTCGTGGGTCGTAAGCTCAAGAAAAGAGAATATCGCTCGTTGTGGATCGCTCGTATCAACGCAGCTGTTCGCGCAGAGGGGCTTACCTATTCTGAATTCATCAATCGTTTGCAGAAAAAGGGAATCGAACTCGATCGCAAAGTACTGGCCGACCTGGCCATGAACAACCCCGAGACCTTTAAAAATCTCGTGGCCTCCGTTAAATAACTAAGCGGGTCTTGACCCAAAGAATAAAAAAACCTCCCAAACAGGAGGTTTTTTTAATGCGGTACCGTATCGATCAATCGGATCACATGATGTCCATAGCCTTGACCAGCGAGGTGGTCTGAAAAGGCAGGATCAGTGTAAGCCATTCCCAGTGGGCGCCGATAGCCCAGATAAGAGCTGCTGTAGAGGCAAAAAATACGCCCCACCATATGGCCCGGTTCTTCTTGGATGATTCCATTACGATAAATT
>DNMB01000009.1:0-1535 GCA_003489485.1 Chitinophagaceae bacterium
TATCGATCTGATCGCTGAATAATTTTCTGTACAGTAGCTCTGTTCCTATGTACCAAGTAGAAGTGATATAAAATTTTATTCCTATCCCAGCGTTGAGGTTAAACTGTGTCAGTGAATAGGGTTTGCTTTGCGGGTACTGTGCAAATCCTTGCCCCTCGAGTCGAAGCGGTCGAAGGGCAACCCACGTGCCATCCACATCTTGTGCTTTGGGGTTAAAGTGAAAAAGTCCGGCACCCAATAGCCCATAAGGCTGCGCTCTGTTCAATAGCGAACCCGCTTTGGCCGGTATCAATTGCAGGGGATAAAGGGCCAATGCCAAATAAAGTTCTTGTGTTGTAGAATGAAAGTGAAGGTTTCTGTTAAAACGAAAAATGTCGTTTTGAGAAATGGCAGGAGAATGTCTGTCGTTACCAGAGATCACGCCCATTTGTGCAGCGGCTCTGATGCTGAACCAATCGAGGGGATGAATATTGAGATAAAACCCGGCACTGGGTCGCGTTTCTTCCCAGTCAATATCCTTTACAAAAGAGGTGCCGGCCCCTGCACTTCCGCCCAGATCACCCAAAAAAAATTGAGGACCGCTGTTAAAGCCGATCTCGATTTTATTGAGCCAATTATGCTTAGGCTGGGCCCACCCCTGATAATGAAAAAACAAGATCAGTACTAGTGTTAAAGCCCTTAACAGTTTTTTCAAGAGGGACGCTTTTCGTTAGAACGAAAGCGGGGCCTAAAAATTGCGACGTTGATCGGGCTCAGTAATAATAACCGAAGATGATGTTCATTTCATCTTGGCTGGTCAGGCCGAACGACACAGGTTGTGAGGAGTTGTTAAAGTAGGTTACCTCAGAGGTAAGTCCTTGTCCGGGTTGTAAAATAATTGGGGTCGCATAGGAGAGTACCAGTGGATGGTCCCAACTGGTATTGGTATAGATGACCTCTCCGTTGCGGGGTCCACCAAAAATTTTGATCACGAATCGCTCTCCGAATTTATGAAAGTGCGAGGTGAGCATAACGACACGTGTGAGGGTCGTGAACGTAAAATTCTTAGTAAAGGTCCTGCGCGTATTAGCGGGAACACTGATATCAAAATTGTTCAGGTCAAGTGTTTTTGCCTCGAATTGAACTGCACCGCGTGGCACGGTATAAAAATTGAGGTAATTCTGTCCTGTCAAGGTGAAATTGGTCCGGTTAAAGTAATGAGCATTGAGATCGACCGGTGTGCCGGGGGCCATCTTGATGGCTACCCCCGTGGGTAAGGTAATATCGGTGTTTACGTCGGTGCCACCGCCCATAAAGACGTGGTTTTGCATCTCTAGCAGCGTTGTGGAGTTCATAACGCCTGTGACCGGATCACGAAGATCGCGCAGCACGTTGAGGGCAGGTAAGATAGCGGGATTTCTGAATCCATATAACACAAAGTGATGGCTATTGTTACCGCCACGCATTTGCAGACGATTTACAAACACCGTATCGGTATTGGGAGAGTTTTTGCGAACAAATACTTCGCGCTCAAAATTCTTGGGAATATCAAAAGG
>DNMB01000009.1:1935-4162 GCA_003489485.1 Chitinophagaceae bacterium
TTATCTTTTAAAAGCGCATCGTCTACTTCCGATCCGGTCTTGCTGGCGCCTTTATCGATCCATTGTTTTATGAACTCAACCTGTCCTTTGCTCAGCACCTGGCCTCCCAGCGGCATAGGGGCTCCGATGTTGCCCATGCTGGAGTGATGTCCGGTCTCGCAGGTGATCTTATGATAGAGTAAACTCAAGTCAGAAGCACCGGGTTTGACCAGTTTTAATCCATAAAGAGAAGCGGCAGTGTTTTGAGGGGTCTGGTTGATAAGCTCATCCCAGGCTTGTCCCTCGGTCAAGATAAGTTTGTGTTGATTATAGGTGGCATCGGCCGTGCTGGCATGACAGCCGGATACTGCACAAGTGGGAGTAAGGATCTCTTCTTGGATCAGCTCAAAGTCAGCCCGTCCTTCGGCTTTTTTAGTGCAAGAAGAAAGAGACCATCCCAAGGTGGCCAAAGACGCCATAAAAAAAACTGATTTACTTAGCTTCATTTACTGAAGTTAGCAAATCAGTTTTAAAAATGCAATTTGTCTTAGCGAAGGCGTTCGAACTCCCTTTTGATCAGCGCGAACTCCTGCTCCAGCACTTCGATGGCCCCGGTCTTAGAGGGAGAGAAGGGTTCCAGCGAGGTGCACAGCGCTATGTATACATCCGATAAGCGGCGGCGATACTTGAATTCATCGAAGAAAACGGTCTTACGATTGGTCTCGATGATCTCTTTTCTAAGACTATCGAGTTGTTGAAGTATTCTTTCTTCGTTCGCCGTTCTGGTCTCGATCTTTTTTAAAGCGGTCATCCGCTTGTTGAGTGAATCTACCAGGTAGTAGAGCTCTTCTTGTACAGTGAACAGGCGCATGGTTTGCTTAAAGAGCAGATCGAGCTTTGCGGTCGTAAATCCTTTGGCAGGATTTTCGAGTAACTGAAACGATTGTTCAAATTTTTTGTCTCCAATGCTAATCACTGCTTTGTAAGTACCAATGGGCGCGCGCGGTCCGATCACCGAAGCAAAGAGCACGGGGGAGCCGGCTGTGAATCCACCGGTAGCCACCTTGCACGGGTTTTGATCGAGGCCCCAGTATACTTTATTGAGCCCTTTGGCCGTTCCGCCGTTCAGGTCTTTGATCTTGTTGCCTTTGCTGTCGTAGATCATGATCTTTACGGCCTGAGAAGATCTCTCCTTCAGGTAATATTCAAAGGCGGGTAAATAGGCTTTGTTACCGGCGGTCCATCCTTCGAGATTACCATAGCCAGAAGGTGTTTGCGGCGATACGTCGTAAACAAATGCTTTTACAGGGTAGAAAATAACTTCTTTATTGAGATCCGATTTGGCAAGTGCCCGCAGTGACGAGAGATTGTCCAGTACATAAATTCCTCTTCCGTGCGTGCCGATCGCCAGGTCGCCACTAGTGGAGATCTTTAGATCGCGCACCAATGTGTACCAGGGCAAATTTTGATATTTGCTACGCATCCAGTTGGCTCCGCCATCAAGCGATATAAAGAGCCCCATTTCGGTGCCCAAGAAGAGCAGTTCGGGGTTTTGTGGATCTTGGCGAACAACATGTGCAAAGCCGGTCCACTCCGCAGACTGCATGCGCTTCCATGTCTTGCCTGCGTCACTGGTGCTAACCAAATAGGGTTTGTGATCGCCGTACATGTGATTTTCGAGCGTTACAAAAACCTGATTCGCATTAGCGGCAGAAACTTCGATGCAAGAGATCCAGGCATTTTTGGGAACGCCGGTGGCCCATATGCGCTCCGACAGGTTGGCCCAGGTTTTACCGCCATTGTTCGTGTACTGCAGGTTGCCATCATCTGTACCTACCCAAATAATATCTTCATTGCGCGGGTCTTGGGCCAATGTAAAAATGGTGCAATGGTTTTCGGCGCTGGTGTTATCTCCGGTCACTCCTCCGCTTTTCTCTGTTTTTTGTTTGGCTTTATCGTTGGTGGTAAGATCAGGAGAGATCTTTGTCCAATTGGCTCCTTCGTCTGTTGACTTGTACAAGAACTGGTTGGCCGTGTAAAGATTGTAGCTGCCCGGTCTCTTGGTACTCATTGCGGTCACAATGGGCGTATTCCAATTCCAGCGATGTAATTCTTCTCCGGGGTTGCGCTGCGGCTTAATGCCATAGGAGAGTCCTGTTTTTAAGTTGATGCGATTGATCTCGCCTCCTTGTGATTCGGCATAAACGATGTTAGAGTTAATAGGAGAGGGCTGTACCCAAAATCCATC
>DNMB01000009.1:4549-5223 GCA_003489485.1 Chitinophagaceae bacterium
CCATTGTCTTGCAATCCGCCGTAGACATTAAAAGGTTTATCGTTGCTCACGCTAACATGATAGAACTGGCCTACCGGAAGATTATTTAAAAAGCTCCAGGAGAGCCCCTTGTTATTACTCACGTACACACCTCCGTCGGTTCCCAGGTAAAGCGTATTGGTATTTTCGGGGTTAATCCAAAGGGCGTGGTGATCGGCATGCGGTACCACATCGGAGAATAACTGACCGGACCAAGAGTAACCGCCGTCGGTGGAGTATTGAAAATCGAAGGCAGGGCGATACACTCTTTTGGGATCTTTGGGATCGTACTCCAGCGTGCTGAAATAAAAAGGTCGAGCTGTGATGTTATCGGTCGATGCTAGTTTTTTCCAAGTAAGTCCTTCGTCTTGCGAAATATACAGCCCGGGTACAGAAGCTTCTACGATCGCCAGCACTTCTTGTGGTTTAGAAGGATTGATGCTGATCACGATCCTTCCCATTTCTCCTTCGGGTAGTCCTGCCGTAACTTTCGACCAAGTCTTTCCTCCGTCGGCTGAGCGAAACAGCCCGCTGCCTTTTCCACCGGAGTAAAAAGAGAACGGCTGTCTTCTGAATTGCCAAAAACTAGCCAGCATAATATTTGGGTCGCGCGGGCTCACGGCCAGGTCTGCGCAACCGGTATTCTCATCTACATA
>DNMB01000013.1:0-12849 GCA_003489485.1 Chitinophagaceae bacterium
AGGGGTAAGAACTTTTTTAAAGTGGTGCAAGCTGCGGCCGTTTCTCAACAAAGGTCACTTAACTGGACGATGGTTTCCCTACCGGGTGTGGCCCACTCCAATGCCGAAACAGCCAAGCAGGCCGGCGCTTTTTTTCGCGCTGTTCATTATCCCAATTCAATAAATAAGTAAATAAGTATTCATCATCGTATAACCAACTGCTATGAACATTCGAATTAATCTGCTTCGTTTCTCACTGGTAAGTCTTGTTTTCCTTTTTTTTATTGTGCCTGCCGTACAGGCACAGACCGTAATTTTTTCTGAGAATATGGGCGTGCCATCGGCTACCACTGTGGTAACTTCCTATACGGGCTGGCAAAATGCAGGGGCACTCGTATTTTCCAATGGGGAGCAAGCGGCTTCCGCCGACGTGAGAACCACCAATGCTTCTTCGAATTACCCGAATGCATCGGGCGGAGGAAATGTCTTTTACACAGGCACATCCAGTACCAATGCAGGAGGTTTTTCAATTGAGGGGATCAATGTGGCTGCCTTCAGAGATCTGAAGCTAGACTTTGCCTACCGCAAGGAAAGCTCCACTGCTTTTCCAAATTTTTCGGTTGACTACTGGAATGGTTCGGCCTGGGTCAATTTGGGCAATACCGCGGCTGCCTTGTTCAATGAGGCTGCCACGGCAGCAGTTGGTTGGTATGCTGCCAAAACCATCTCTTTGCCAGCAGCGGCGCAGATCAATGGACTTAAGCTACGTTTTGTGCGTAACGTGGGAGGCACAATTACCATTCGTGTGGATGATGTTGTCTTGACCGGCACACCCGCTGTGGTCGGGGGTTGTGGTGACAATGCCGTTGCGGCCAGCAGTGTTACGGCCTCTTGTGGTCCTGCCACTGTTAACTTGAGCGTAACGAGCGGGCCCCTGGTTCCTGGTGCTGCGTGGGTATGGTATAGTGGAAGCTGTGGCGGTACCCGCGTGGGAACGGGCGCCACCGTTACCGGCGTTACCGTCAATTCAAATACTACCTTTTTTGTGCGGGCAGAAGGTGGAAGTTGTGGTTCGACACGAACTTGTCAAAGTGTAGCAGTGGGTGTAACACCGATCCCTGTAATGAGTGTGGAGGTGTTAGGCGATACCAGTTTACTTCCCGGAAAAACCACAACCCTTATTGCTACGGCTACACCGGCCTCTACAGGGCTGGTCTATTCGTGGAGAAAAGACGGAGTGGTGGTGAACGGCGCTACTGGCTCTTCGCTGACGGTCGGTATCGATGATCTGGGCCTTTATACCGTTAGTGCACAAACTCCACAAGGCTGCGCCTCTACGTCGCTCGGCCGGCGAATTACGGCGGCTGCCTCTGAGCAAGCATGGATCAGCCCCAATCCGACGAGTGGCCCCTTTAAGGTTCGCTACTACAGCCGCGCTACGGTGTTCAACTTTCAGCGCATCTTGTACATCTTTGACCAGAAGGGAAGGCTCGTGTTTAGCAGAAATTATCCGATTACAGGTCCTTACAGCAGCATGGACATTGACTTTTCTGCTATGAGCAAGGGGACCTATTATGTGTTTATAGGAAAAACCGTTGGAGAGCGAATTGCGGTGGGTAAGCTGATCGTCCAATAGTTGCTATCTTGTTGTTTTTCAACGATTAGTTTTTTTCTCGTTTAAAAACGACAAATAAATCGTGTTTTTGTCGAGGTGTTACCTCCTTATATTTGTGTTAATGCCTCATCAGCCCATCAATCTACAGCAGATTTTGATCGCTGACCGAAGCCCCATTTTCCGGCTTGGCATGAGCAGCACGTTCAAAAAAAATTACGAGTTGCTGCATGTACACGAAGCAGGCAATGAGGAAAAATTGATGCAGCTTTTTCAAGAGCATTCCATCGACCTGCTCATCATGGACGATCTTCTATTTGAACTGGATCTTCGCCAGGTGGTCAAAAAGTTAAGACAGATCAATCCGGTGACCCGAATTCTTTTTTTCTCCGATCGGGGCGAGGAGCATTTTCTTTCTTGTATGCCCAAGGGTGGGGTATATGGATACGTCAATAAAAAGGCCCAATTGCCCCAACTGCTCGAGGCCGTAAAGCAACTCGCTGAGGGGCATCATTATTTTTCGCAAGAGCTGTTGATCGAGCGACTTCTCTGACTTTGATCTCCCTGGCAAATCGCCAGTGCGACTCACCTATCTTTGTGGGCTCTTATGCCCCGAAAAAAAGTATCTCCCTCCGTATCCGCTCTAGCCGATACCGACTCCATCGTGGTGTCCGGGGCCCGAGAACACAATCTCAAGAATCTCGATATCAGCATTCCCAAAAATCAGCTGGTGGTCATTACCGGCATCAGTGGTTCAGGAAAATCCTCGCTGGCCTTTGATACGATCTATGCCGAGGGGCAACGCCGCTACATGGAAACCTTTGGGGCCTATGCCAGACAGTTCATGGGCGACATGGAAAGACCCGATGTGGATCGCATTACGGGTTTGTCTCCGGTCATTGCCATCGAACAGAAGACCACCAATAAAAATCCCCGCTCTACGGTAGGAACGGTTACCGAGGTGTACGATTTTTTGCGGTTGCTTTTTGCCAGGGCAGGACAGGCTTTTTCGTACGAGACCGGAAAGCCCATGGTCAAATGGAGTGAAGAAGAGATCGTGAAAAATATTTTTTCTACTTGTCTAGATAAAAAGATCATGCTGCTTGCCCCGCTGGTGCGCGGACGAAAGGGGCACTACCGTGAATTGTTTGAGGAATGGCGCAAACGAGGTTTTGTAAAGGTGCGTGTAGACGGGCAGATCAAGGAAATGACCGCCCGCATGCAATTGGATCGCTATGTGATCCACGACATCGAATTGGTCGTTGACCGCTTGCTGGTGACCGACGACCTCCAAGCACGCCTCAGTGCCAGTGTGCAGCAGGCGCTCAAATTAGGAAAGGATTTATTGTTCGTACAGATCGAAGAGGAAGGGCTGATCCAGTACTCCCGCCAGTTGATGTGCCAAGACACCGGCATCAGTTACGAAGAGCCTTCTCCCAATGCTTTTTCGTTCAATTCTCCCTACGGCGCCTGTCCGGTTTGTAAGGGCCTTGGCGTGCAGCATCGCGTGAGCATGGAGCGACTAATGCCCGATACATCGCTTTCTATTAGTGAAGGGGGCATTGCACCATTGGGTGAGGCGCGCGAGGCCTGGGTCTACAAGCAAGCACAAGAGCTGGCTCGTCAACATAAGGTATCACTTCAAAAACCCATCAAGGAGCTTTCTGCCTCTCAGCTCAATATAATTCTCTATGGTAATGCAGAAGGAAAGGTCGCAGAAATTGATTTTGCCGATGCAAAGTTCGATGCTTCTGCTCCCTTTGAGGGAGTAGTGAATGTTCTGCTTCGTTGGTATGCCAGCCCCTACAGTGATTCCATTCGTGAATGGGCCGAAGATTTTATGGAGGTACAACCATGTGGTACCTGCGAGGGGACCCGCCTGAAAAAGGAGAGTCGATGGTTTCGTATAAACGGAAGAAATATTGCTGAGCTAAGCAATATGAATCTCGATAATCTGGCAGCGTGGTTCGATGGAATAGAACTGATGCTCGATACCAAACAGCGCGCCATTGCAAAAGATATTTTAAAGGAGATCAGAGAGCGATTGCAGTTCTTGCTCAACGTTGGGCTGGGCTATCTGACACTCAACAGAGGTACCCGCACACTCAGCGGCGGCGAATCGCAGCGTATTCGCCTGGCCACGCAGATCGGCAGCCAGCTGCAGGGGATCACTTATATCTTGGACGAACCCTCTATCGGACTTCACCAGCGCGACAATCAACGACTCATCGATGCGCTCAAACAACTTCGTGATATCGGTAACAGTATTCTGGTGGTCGAACACGATAAGGATATCATGCTGGCAGCCGATTACCTGATCGATGTGGGTCCTAAGGCAGGAGTACACGGCGGAAAGATCGTGGCCCAGGGTACGCCTGCCGCATTAAAAAAACTAAAGACGTTAACAGCGGGCTACCTCAATGGACTGCACAAACTTCCTTTACCGACCGCTCGTCGCAGCGGTTCAGGTAAATCACTTGTGCTACATGGCGCCACCGGAAACAACCTACAGCGCGTTACGGCGCATTTTCCTTTGGGTACTTTCATTGTCGTAACAGGGGTCAGCGGATCCGGAAAATCGACACTCATCAACGAGACCTTGTATCCGATCTTATCTCAACATGCCTTTGGCTCAAGGCAACAACCACTGTCGTACGACTCTGTCAGCGGGCTCGAGAACATCGATAAGGTAATAGAGATAGATCAAGCACCCATTGGGCGTACTCCTCGCAGTAATCCTGCTACGTACTGCGGATTTTTTGCCGATATCCGTACACTGTTCGCCTCGCTTCCTGAAAGTAAGGTAAGGGGATACGGAGCAGGACGTTTTTCGTTCAATGTAAAAACAGGTCGTTGTGCCGATTGCGAAGGCGGCGGCATGAAGGTGATCGAGATGAATTTTTTGCCCGATGTATATGTGCACTGCAGCAGCTGCAACGGAAAGCGATATAACAGAGAAACCCTCGAAGTACGGTACAAGGGAAGATCCATTGCCGATGTATTGGCCATGACGGTAGATGAGGCCATGGAATTTTTTCAGCCTGTGCCGTATCTGTACAGAAAGATCAAGGTCTTGCACGAGGTAGGTCTGGGCTACATTACCCTTGGGCAATCGGCCCTTACACTCAGTGGTGGCGAAGCGCAGCGAATTAAATTATCGACCGAGCTGGCCAAACGCGATACGGGTAAAACATTTTATATACTCGACGAGCCCACCACGGGGCTTCATTTCGAAGATATCCGTCATCTTACCGAAGTGCTCAATCGGTTGGTGGACCGTGGCAATACCGTGCTGGTCATAGAACATCACATGGATATCATCAAACTGGCCGATCATATTATCGATCTGGGTCCGGAAGGTGGAGACGGAGGCGGTCAGCTATTATTTGCAGGCACACCCGAAGAAATGGTGCGAAAGGCCGATACGCATACGGCCCGTTTTCTCGCCCCTGAATTATCGTAGCAAATCGATTATCGGGTAAGGGTCATCTCTATGTGCTCAATGCCATCTTCGAGATAGACCTCTCCCGAGGGTACAAATCCCAGCGAGCTGTAAAATTCTATCAGGTAACACTGCGCACCGATCATGATGGTGTTCTTTCCAAAGAGCTGATCACAGACCTTGATCGACTCTTGCATCACCAGCTTGCCAAATCCTTTTTTTCGATGGGCGGGTGATGTGACCACTCTTCCTATGGAGGCCGCAGTGTATGATATGCCCGGGGGTACTAACCGGGTGTAGGCGACCAATTCGTCTTGCTGGTATCCCAGCAAATGGTAAGAGGGTTGGTCTTTGTTGTCGAGGTCCTGAAACGCGCAGGTTTGTTCTACCACAAATACTTCGGCACGCAACCGAAGCAGCGCGTAGAGCTCATCGGGGGTTAACTCCTGAAATTTTTTTAGGACCCAGCGCATGAATTAACGGGCAACTACTTTTTTGAGTTGCGCAATGGTGGCCACCGGATCTGTGGCTTTAAAGACCGTATTACCGGCCACCAGCACATCAGCTCCGGCACTAACTATCGATGGCGCATTCTCAAGGGTTACGCCGCCATCGATCTCAATGAGTGCAGCCGATCCGCTGCTATTGATCAATTCTTTTAATTCGCGGATCTTTACCAGGGTGTGGGGAATAAATTGTTGTCCGCCGAATCCGGGATTTACGCTCATCAGACAAACCAGATCAATATCGCGAATGATCTCGCTGAGAACATGAACAGGCGTATGTGGATTGAGCGCCACACCGGCTTTGACGCCGAGCGACCTTATCTGCTGAATATTGCGGTGCAAGTGCGTGCAAGCCTCTGCATGAATGGTAATAATATCGGCTCCGGCTTCCTGAAATGCCTGGGCATAGCGCTCGGGCTCTTCGATCATCAGGTGTACATCGCAGGTTTTGGTAGTGGCCTTTCTGAAAAAATTTATCAGCATGGGTCCAAAGCTGATGTTCGGCACGAAGCGTCCGTCCATTACATCGAGGTGATACCAATCGGCTTCGCTGCTGTTGAGCATGTCGCAATCTTTTTGCAATTGCAAAAAGTTGGCCGAAAGAAGCGAGGGTGCTACAAGTGGCATGGCTGCAAGATACTGATCATTTTTCAAGACGCTGAATGGCCTGTTTGGCTTCGGTAAGCGAAGTGTCGAGCGAAAGAGCCAGCCGAAAATGCTCGAGGGCCTTCTCTTTCTTTCCCTGCCGGTCCGCCCATTTACCCAGCCAGTAGTGCACGGGTGCATAGCCGGGCGATAAGGTTCTGAGCAATTCCAATTCTTTGTGTGCTGCCTCAAATTCTTTTGCATCAATGAGTAGGGCAGCTTTTTCTATGTAGGCTTCGTAGAAACTATAGTCTGTTTGAATGGTCTTATCGAACCATCCTAGTGCTTTCTTATTGTCTTTTTTACTCGCAAAATAGATGCCCTTATAATAATAGGGCTCGGCCCCTCCTTGCGGTCCCTGGTGTTGCAACAGCGAATCACAGAGTGGCAGGGTGGCGGGATCGCCCTGCTCTGCCATTTGTAGGGCTCTGGCATAGGCTGCTTGCAGCGCAGAGGGTGGGGTGCCGCCGTCAAGATCGGGTTTTTCGGCGGGCAGGCGGCTGTCATTGACTTGTTCGGTCCCTTTTGCTGCTCTGTCGTTGGGGGCAGGGGATTGGCAACCCGCCAAAAAAGCCAGTGCTGTGAGTGCCAGCAAGGGCCGGCAAACAAAAAATAGCCTGAGGTTTGACATTTCGTTGACAGTCTTTTATACCTACAAAGATAGCTTTGCGTTCCTTAAAGAAATATCATGACGCAAATCGCACGCTGTAACGCAAGGGTCACAACTGTATTGTTCTTTTTCTTTCTCTCGCAAGTCGTCTCGCTGGCACAAACTGCCACTAGTGATTCGCTTCGATATCCCGACGAAACACATCTTCGCAACATTCAGCAGTTGACCTTTGGTGGCGACAATGCCGAAGCTTATTGGAGCTACGATGGCAAAAAGCTGGTGTTTCAGCGTACGTCACTTAAAGACGGGGTGGCCTGCGACCAGATCTTTGTGGGCACTGTGCCCGCTAAAGTCGGTGAGCCGTTTACCTATAAAATGGTGAGCACCGGCAAGGGCAGAACCACTTGTGCTTATTTTACCTACGACAACAAGCATATTATCTATGCCTCGACCCATCTGGCCGATGAGGCTTGTCCGCCGGTGCCCGATCGTGCCAAGTATGGCAACAAGTACATCTGGCCTTTGTACAAGGGCTATGATATTTTTATGGCCGATCTGAATGGTACGATCAAAAAGCAACTCACAAATTCTCCTGCCTACGATGCGGAGGCCACCCTTTCTCCCGATGGTAAGAAGATGATCTACACCAGTACCAAAGACGGAGACATTGAGCTCTACATCATGGAGCTGGCCACCGGTAAGGAGCGACGTATTACCCATACACTGGGGTATGATGGCGGTGCGTGGTTTAGTCCCGACGGAAAGAAGATCATCTGGCGCGCCTCTCGCCCGCAGACACCAGAGCAGATAACTGAATACAAAGAACTGTTAGCCCAAGACCTGGTGGCTCCTACCAACATGGAAGTATGGGTGGCCAATGCAGATGGTAGCCAGCCTCGTCAGGTTACCCAATATGGACAAGCCAACTGGGCTCCCGTCTTTATGCCCGACAGCAAGCGCATCATCTTTGCCTCTAACCACGAGTACAAGAGAGGTTTTCCTTTTAATTTATACACCATCAACGAGGATGGTACCAATTTGCAAAAGATCAGTCGCGACAAAGGGTTCGATGCCTTTCCGATGTTCTCTCCCAATGGCAAGCGAATTGTTTTTGCCAGCAACCGAAACAACGGCGGTACCCGCGACACCAACGTGTTTATAGCCGACTGGGTCGAATAAGCAAAGAGTTTTCTTATATTTGATTCACACAAAATCAAGTTTATGGAAACCGGACTGTTGCACCTGCACAACGCACTTCGCTGGGTATTGCTCCTTTTGTTATTGCTCTCGATCGTTCAGGCATTTGCCAAAAAGGACTCGCTCAAGTCTACCAGTCTTTTTCTGATGATCGCTGCACACACCATGTTACTGATCGGCCTGTACCAGATTCTGGGAGGTCGTTACTCATGGGGAAAGGTGCCCGAGGGGGTTTCTGTAATGAAGGATTCTTTTTATCGCTTTTACCTGGTAGAGCATCCCTTGCTAATGATCTTGGCTGTCGTGTTGATCACCTGGGCCCGCACCAAGGCCAAAGCACTTGCCTATAAGCCTGTTTCTTATGCATTGATTGTTGCCTTGCTCATGATCTTGGCGGCCATGCCTTGGCCTTTTCGCGAGATCGTGGGTAGGCCCTGGTTTCCGGGTATGTAAGAGATATGGTTGAGAGATCAAGTTCAGTGAGAAGTTAAACGAACGCTATGCCACATTACCATCAGTTGGGTTCTATCCCGCACAAAAGACATACCCAGTTCAGAAAGCCCGACGGCACTCTTTATAGCGAGCAGTTGTTCTCTACCGAGGGATTCAGCGATGATTATGCGCTGCTCTATCATTGTCATCCGCCTACGCAGATCATTCGCACCGAGCCTCAACAAGATGTTTCACCGCAGATCGCCGAAGAGAAAATGCTCAAGCATCGCAGCTTCGAGGGTTTCAAGGTGCCTCGCATCGATGATTATCTCAATAGCCGAATTCCCGTATTGGTAAATGGCGATTGCCATATTGTGCTGGCTGCCCCCCGTAAAAGCACCACCGATTATTTTTATAAGAATACCGATGGCGACGAGATGATCTTTATTCACGAAGGAAGCGGCAAGGTCATTACGCAGTATGGACAACTGCCGTTTAGTTACGGCGATTACATTGTGCTACCGCGCGGCACTATTTACCAGATCCATTTCGATACACCCGACAATCGGTTGTTCATTGTCGAGTCGTTCACACCGCTTCGCTATCCCAAGCGTTATGTAAGCCGCAGGGGGCAGCTGATGGAACATTCTCCCTATTGCGAAAGAGATATTCGTCCGCCGCAAGATCTGCTGACCATCGACCAGAAAGGCGATTTTCTCATCAAGGCAAAAAAGAAAGGAGTACTCTACGGTCTGCATTACGGCACGCATCCCTTTGATGTAGTCGGATGGGATGGTTGCTGTTATCCCTTCGTATTCTCCATTCACGACTTTGAGCCCATCACCGGTCGCGTACACATGCCTCCGCCCATTCACCAAACTTTCGAGACCGATGCCTTTGTGGTTTGCTCCTTTGTGCCGCGGCTCTTCGATTACCATCCACAGGCCATACCGGCTCCCTACAACCACTCCAATATCGACAGCGACGAGGTCATCTATTATGTCGATGGCGACTTTATGAGCCGCAAGTCTGTTACACGCGGCATGATCACCCTGCATCCCGCTGGCATTCCCCATGGTCCACACCCCGGGGCGGTCGAAAAAAGCATAGGGGCAAAGGAAACCAAGGAGTTGGCCGTAATGGTCGACACCTTCCGCCCGCTCATGTTGACCCGACAGGCCCTCGAGATCGAGAACCAGGATTACGTGATGAGCTGGGCCGAGTAGGCGGTTGTGCGGAAAGCCACCGAATTTCTATTATTTACTTGATTTTCAGTATATTAAGGCAATTATTATTCGCCTGACCTGGGGTTTTCCACCTCGGGGGAAAAAATTGGCGATTTTCTTCGTTATTCCCTGATAACGACCTATCTTTGCACCCCTTAAAATCGTATGTCGAAACAACCGCTTATCAAGCAAGATGGAATTATTCTCGAGGCATTGTCCAATGCCATGTTCAGAGTAAAGCTTGAAAACGGTCACGAAATTTTGGCAACTATCTCCGGAAAAATGAGGATGCACTACATCCGTATTTTACCCGGCGATAAAGTGGGAGTGGAACTTTCTCCCTATGATCTAACAAGGGGTCGGATCAATTTCCGATACAAGTAAGACCGAAAAACTAAACAAGATGAAAGTAAGAGCCTCCATTAAAAAGCGTAGCGTCGACTGCAAGATTGTTCGTCGCAAAGGCAAGCTGTACATCATTAACAAAAAGAATCCTCGCTTTAAGCAGCGCCAGGGATAATCTCAGTCAATAACCTATTCAACTATAACAAACTACTATGGCTCGTATTGCCGGTGTTGATTTACCAAAAAACAAAAGAGGAGAGATCGGTCTCACCTACATCTACGGGATTGGTCCTGCCACTGCCCGTTACATTCTCGACAAGCACAACATTGATCGTAATAAGAAAGTAAATGAGTGGAACGATAATGAGCTCAATGCCATTCGTTCTGTTATCACCGAAGAGCTGAAGGTAGAAGGACAGCTTCGCTCAGAGGTGCAGATGAGCATCAAGCGTCTGCTTGACATCGCCTGCTACCGTGGTCTTCGTCATCGTAAGGGGCTGCCCGTTCGTGGCCAGCGTACCAAGACCAACAGCCGCACTCGCAAAGGAAAACGTAAAACTGTTGCCGGTAAGAAGAAGGCAGCTAAAAAATAATTAACCGAAGATTACCTCTAACCATCATGGCAAAAGCACAACAACAGCAACCCAGCGCCAAGGCCGCCGCTAAGAAAAGAGTGGTAAAAGTAGATGCCTACGGCGATGCCCACATCTCTGCTACCTTCAATAATATCATCATCAGTCTGACCAACAAGACCGGTCAGGTGATCGCTTGGAGCAGTGCCGGTAAAATGGGATTCCGCGGATCAAAGAAAAATACTCCCTATGCCGCTCAGATGGCCGCTGCCGATGCAGCCCGTGCCGCTTTTGATGCGGGTCTGAAGCGTGTGGATGTATTTGTGAAGGGTCCCGGTTCAGGTCGTGAGGGTGCCATCCGCTCTTTGTCACAAAGTGGTATCGAGGTGGTCATGATCAAGGATGTTACACCGCTGCCTCACAACGGTTGCCGTCCTCCTAAGAAGAGAAGAGTTTAATAGACATACGCCATCAGCGTTTCATTTTAATAAAGGGTGCGCGATTAATTTTTTAAAAGCTTTTTACCGATCGCGTCACCGGTTTTTAAAAAAGCTTAAATGAACAATCACTATGGCAAGGTACAATGGTCCTAAGACCAAGATCTCCCGTATTTTCGGGGAGCCCATCCTGGGCAATGGAAAATGGCTGGGTAAGAACAGTAATCCTCCCGGTCAGCATGGAGAAAAGCGTAAGCGTAAAACACTCGGCGAATATGCCCTGCAGTTGCGCGAAAAGCAAAAGGCCAAATACACCTACGGGGTATTGGAAAAACAATTCCGCAAAACGTTCGAAGAAGCAGCCCGTCGCAAAGGGGTAACTGGTGAGAACCTCATCCAATTGCTCGAAGCGCGTTTGGACAATACGGTGTTCCGTATGGGGATCGCCCCCTCTCGCCCCGCCGCTCGTCAGTTGGTCAGCCACAAGCACGTTGAGGTAAACGGTAAGGTGGTCAACGTACCCTCTTATCAGTTGAAGCCAGGCGATGTAGTTACCGTCAAGATCAGCAGCAAGGAGCGTGCTTCTATTTCCGGTGCCGTTCGCGGAAAGAATCCCAAGTTCAACTGGCTCGATTTTAACGAGACCGAGTGCAAGGGAACCTTTATCGCTTATCCCGAAAGAGAGAGCGTACCCGAGAATATCAAGGAGCAACTTATTGTCGAATTGTACTCTAAGTAATAACGAGGAGTCACTTCTTTAACATTTAAAGCAATTAAAATATGGCCATCCTGAATTTTCAAAAACCCGATAAGATCATTCTTCAGAAAGCATCTGACTTTCATGCGCAGTTCGAGTTTCGTCCGCTTGAACCCGGTTACGGTGTTACCATCGGAAACGCCCTGCGTCGTGTATTGCTCAACTCACTCGAAGGATACGCCATTGTCGGTGTTAAGATCGAAGGAGTCGATCACGAGTTCGCCACACTCAAAGGTGTCAGCGAAGACGTGGTAGAAATGTTGCTGAACCTCAAGCAAGTTCGCTTTAAGAAATTGGGCGATCAAGAGGTGAGCTCCGAGAAGATCAGTCTCTCCATTAAGAATAAAACAGAATTTACAGCTGCCCTGATCGGTGAGAACACGCAGTCTTTTCAGATCATGAATCCCGATCTGCTCATTTGCACGCTCGACAATTCTTCACGCCTCGATATGGAGTTGACCATCGGGAAAGGCCGTGGCTATGTAGCTGCCGAAGACAACAAGCCTAAAGAAGCGCCCCTGGGTTATATCCCCGTTGATGCGATCTATACGCCCATCAAGAACGTTAAGTACAGTATCGAGAATACCCGTGTGGAGCAGCGCACCGACTTCGAAAAGCTGATCATGGAAGTGGCTACCGATGGTACCATTCACCCCGAAGAGGCCGTTAAGCAAGCCTCTCGTATTTTGATCCAGCATCTGATGATCATTACCGACGAGAACATCACTTTCGACAATAAAGAAGAAAAGAAAGAAGATTTGGTAGACGAGCAGACGCTGCAGTTGCGCAAAGTGCTGAAGACCCCGCTCGAGGACCTCGATCTTTCTGTACGCGCCTTCAATTGCCTGAAAGCCGCCAAGATCAATTCACTGAGCGAACTGGTACAATACGAGCAAGAAGACCTGATGAAGTTCCGCAATTTCGGACAGAAGTCTCTGTCTGAGATCGAGCAAGTGCTTTCTGAAAGAGGATTGCACTTCGGAATGGACCTGGTAAAGCTGGGTATCGATCTGAGCGAATTTTAATTTTATTCATTCACGCTCTTCTGTTAAGTAGAGCAACCACTGCAATTCCTGACACGGTGCAGTG
>DNMB01000013.1:13195-13343 GCA_003489485.1 Chitinophagaceae bacterium
ACGGAGACAAAGTAAACAACCTCGGCAGAAAGAAAGCCCATCGCGATGCCTTGCTGAGCAATCTGGCTTGTCAGCTGATCACACACAAGCGTATCGTAACTACTACCGCCAAGGCGAAGGCCCTGCGCGTATATGTAGAGCCTATCAT
>DNMB01000013.1:13677-13799 GCA_003489485.1 Chitinophagaceae bacterium
AAAGCCAAAGAAAACACCACCAACCAGCGTCGTGTCGTATTTAGCTACCTGCAAGACAAAGAAGCCGTAAAGGAGCTGTTTGGCGCAGTAGCCGAGAAAGTGGCCGGTCGCCCCGGTGGATA
>DNMB01000202.1 GCA_003489485.1 Chitinophagaceae bacterium
AGCTTCTTTTTTAACGCAGAGAGATGATCGATGAACAGGCGGCCCTCCAGATGATCGTACTCATGAAGGATAACACGGGCGGTTAGCCCCGAAAAGGTCTTTCGGTGCTGTTGCCAGTTCTCGTCTTGGTAATCCATGACCAGCGTATCCGGGCGCATCACATCTTCTCTTATCTTGGGAATACTCAAACAACCTTCGTTGTACGCCCAAGGCGTTCCGGAAACCGATAATATAGTGGCATTGATAAAAACGGTCTTGATGCCCGGCGCGTCGGCATATTCCTTTCGCTCCTCCTCGGACATTCCCTCGAAGATCTGTACGGTATCTACGGTAAAGAGCCGAATGCTTCTGTTGACCTGAGGAGCGGCCAATCCCACTCCGCTGCTGGCATACATGGTCTCCCACATATCGGCAATGAACGTCTCGTGTGGCAGCTCACCGGGCTGAAGGGGTGCCGCCACTTTTCTGAGAACAGGATGCCCGTAGGCAACAATTGGAAAAATCATACTGCAAAGTTACGCACCTTGCACCGATCGCAAGTATTCTTGTAACAAGATGGTGGCAGCGATCTCATCGACAAGTTTTTTATCTCTTCGCTGCTTTTTCTTTAGCCCCATCTCTAGCATGGCATCCTTTGCCATCTTAGAGGTAAACCGTTCATCCATCTTGTGCACAGGAATGGCAGGAAAATTCTTTTGTAACAAAGTGATCGCTCTGGCGGCCAGCGGGGTGCCGTGTGTCGCACTGTCGTTCCAGTTGGTTGGCCACCCCACCACAAACAGAGCGACCGATTCGCGTAGCAAGTAGTCTTTGAGAAATACGAACAGCTGATCAGCTTCGATGGTAGTGAGCCCCGTAGCGATGATCTGCATGGGGTCTGTAACAGCAATGCCGGTTCGTTTTCCTCCAATATCCAATGCCATGATTCGAGCCATCGTATTAAGCAATAAATAGATCAGCAATTAAAAAAAGTGCAAAAAAGACGGAAGCCAGTCCGTTGGCCGTCATAAAAGCCAGGTTAACACGACGCAGGTCATCGGGTCTGACCAAAGAATGTTGATACCATAGCATGGCGGTAAATAAAATACTGCCTACCCCATAGAGCAAACCAAAATCGCCCCACCAGCCTGCCAGTAACAACAGAAGCACGCATACCGCATGCAGCACCTTTGCCAACTGCAATGCCTTTCTCTTTCCTAACCAAACCGGAATGGAAAGCAGTTGTTGCGAGCGATCGAATTCCTCGTCTTGAAGAGAATAGATAATGTCGAAGCCCGCGACCCAGCAAAGTACCAGCAGCGAGAACAGCAGCGGCAGAACACCAACGTGCCCGGTGACCGCTATAAAGGCTCCAAGCGGTGCCAGCGCCAGGCCCATGCCTAATACAAGATGACAAAGCGGGGTAAAGCGCTTGGTGTAACTATACCCCAATACGACCAACAGGGCCACCGGCGATAAATAAAAACAAAGTCTATTAATAAAAAAGCTGCAGGCCATGAACAACACAGCATTCCCGATGGTGAACCATAACGCTCCCTCAGGGCTAATACGACCCGAGGGGATCTCGCGACCTGCTGTACGGGGATTACGAGCATCATAGCTGCGATCGAGGTAACGATTAAAGGCCATGGCCGCACTGCGGGCAAAGACCATACAACCCAACACCAATAAGAACTGCTTGCCCATCGTCGGGGTCAGGATCGTTTGCAAAGACAACTCATCGGTTGCGCTTTCAGAAGTATAGAGGACCCGACGGGCGCCTATAAAAAATCCTACAAAGGCAAATGGCATGGCAAATACGGTATGCGAGAATGCGATCAACCCTAGATACTGATTAAGCTTCTTTTGCATGAGGTACGGATGAGGTTTGCAGTTGATTGCGGACCAGCTCCCAAAGTACAACGCCTGCTGCAGTGGCAATATTTAGTGAATGCTTCATACCGAACTGGGGGATCTCGATACATCCATCGCAGCATTGCAAGGTATCGCTTTCTACCCCGCTGACCTCATTGCCAAAGACAATGGCCACCTTTTGATCGGGCAAAAGAGGCAAACGGTGCAACGGAGTACTAGCATCGGTCTGCTCGGCCGCCAACACCTTGTACCCTAGCGCCTGTAACTCGCCAATAGCCGTGGTGGCGCGTTGCGTGTGCTTCCAGGGAACGGCCAGCTCGGCCCCCAATGCGGTCTTGGCGATCTCCTTATGCGGGGGCGTGGCACAATACCCTACCAGGTAAACAGACTCGATAAAAAAGGCGTCAGCGCTGCGAAAGACACTGCCGACATTGTAGGCACTGCGGATATTTTCTAGCACCACCACAATCGGAAATCGAGGCCTTGTCTTACACTCGGCAACCGATAATCGCCCCATCTCCTCGCCACTCAGTTTACGCATGCGGCAAAGGTAAGCAGGGTTCCTTATTTTTGCCCTTCTCTTCTATTGTACCACTACCTATGTCGAAAAGCACCAACGCTGATACGCCCCTCATGCAACAGCATCGGGCCATCAAACAAAAATACCCTGATGCGATCTTGCTTTTCAGGGTGGGTGATTTTTATGAGACCTTTGGTCAAGATGCGGTAGTGGCTTCCAAAGTACTGGGCATTACACTCACCAAACGAAACAACGGCGCCGCCGCATCGGCCGAGTTGGCGGGCTTTCCACATCATTCGCTAGACAGTTATTTACATAAACTGGTTCGGGCGGGTCATCGAGTTGCCGTTTGCGATCAACTAGAAGATCCCAAGCAGGCCAAGGGGATCGTCAAAAGAGGTGTCACCGAAATGGTAAGCCCCGGTACGGCCACCGGCGATAAATTGTTGGAGCAACGACACAATAATTTTTTGGCAGCAATTACTCCGGCCGTATCGGAGCAATACGGATTGGCCTTCTTGGATCTCTCTACCGGCGAAATGTTATTGGCCGAGGGCAATGGGGAATATGCTGACAAACTTTTACAGAGCTTTCATGCAGCCGAGTTGATCTGCAGCAAAAAACAACTTTCCTCGCTCAAAGAGCAATTCGCTGTTAAAGTATATACCTACACGCTCGATGAGTGGATCTTTGATACCACGTATGCCAACGAGTCGCTGCTAAAGCATTTCGAGACCCACTCCTTTAAGGGATTTGGAGTGGAGAACATGACGCTGGGTCTAACGGCTGCCGGAGCGTTGTTTCATTATCTGCGAGAGACCGAACATCCTCACCTCGAACATATTTCCCGCTTACAGCGAATCGATAAAAATGATTTTTTGTGGATGGATCGCTTTACCATTCGCAACCTCGAGCTCATCAGCGGTACGCAGCCCGAAAGCCCCACCTTGCTTTCGGTACTGGACAACACCGTTACCCCCATGGGAGCGCGTTTGCTCAAACGATGGATCCTGTTTCCGCTGATCGACACAAAAAAGATCGAAGAGCGAATGCAATGGGTTCTCTCACTGAGCACATCCAAGACGCTGCGCGAAGAGTTAATTACCCACTGCAGCGAGTGTGGCGACCTGGAACGATTGGCCGCGCGAATTGCCCTTCGAAAGATCTCCCCACGTGAACTACGGCAACTGGCCCAGGGCCTGCAAGCCGTTGAGCGAATCGG
>DNMB01000083.1 GCA_003489485.1 Chitinophagaceae bacterium
ATCTCTCGTAACCTCAAAGCCCTTGCCAAAGAGCTGAGCATTCCCATCATCGCACTTTCACAGCTAAGCCGTGCCGTAGAGACCCGTGGCGCTGGTAAGGACGGATCGAAGATGCCACAGCTAAGCGATCTGCGCGAATCGGGAGCCATTGAGCAAGATGCCGATCTGGTCATGTTCCTTTACCGTCCGGAGTACTATGATATTACCACCAATGATATGGGAGAGAATAATCGTGGCGAAACGCATGTGCGTATTGCCAAGCACCGAAATGGTTCGCTCGAAACGATCAAGTTGCGCGCCTTGCTGAACATTCAAAAGTTTACCGAAGAAGAAGGCGGTATCGGTATGAGCGGACTCAATTCGAATTGGAAGCCCGTTAGTGATCTCGATGGGCAAGGGGGTGCGCGAGTGTTCGTACAAACCGGTAGCCGAATGAATGATATTGATGCCGACGATGATATGCCAGCCTGATCATGAACGCTCCCTTTTTTTACATAGCATCTTACGAGGCCTCCCAGCAACAAGTAATGCTCGACGAGACCAATAGCAAACATGCTATACAGGTACTTCGATTAAAGAAGGGCGATGCCTTACTGCTTACCGACGGGTGTGGTCATTTAATAAATGGGGTCATTGCCGATGAACATAGAAAGGCCTGTACGGTACAGATCGAATCGGTAGCGTTCTCTGCCCGCCCGGCTGATCCCGTTATCTTGGCTGTCTCGTTACTAAAGAATGCCAATCGTTTTGAGTGGCTGCTCGAAAAAGTAACGGAGCTCGGTGTTAGCCGTATCGTTCCATTGATCTGTGAGCGCACCGAAAAAGAAACAATGCGCATGGATCGCTTACAGGCCGTGTTGGTCAGTGCCATGTTGCAAAGCCAGCAGTGTTGGTTGCCGGTGCTCGACTCGCCACAGCCCTTCTCGTATCTTGCACAACTCAAAGAAACTGCATCAAATTGTTGTATCGCCTATTGCGGTGACGTATCAAAAATACCGCTTGCTGCATGTAAGATTTTGCCCGGTGCTTCGTTGGTCTGCATTGGGCCAGAAGGTGATTTTACTGCCAATGAGCAGGCAGAGGCCGCAGCCAACGGATTTACCACCGTAAGTTTAGGAGCCACACGATTACGAACCGAAACGGCCGCCATGGTCGCATCAGCTTTGCTCTGTCAACGAGCGACACTTCACTAATGTCAATGACTAATTGAGTTATTGTAATTTGAGAACTCAGCTGCCCTTGCAGATGTTTTTTGCAATGGCCGGTCCTTCGTAGATAAACCCGGTCCACACCTGCAACAAAGAGGCGCCTGCATTTATCTTTTCTTCGGCATCGGCAGCCGTAAAAATTCCACCCGAGGCGATCAGCGGGATGGCTCCTTTCGTTCGACTTGAAATGTATTGAAGAAGGCTCGTATTTTTTTCTTTGAGGGGTGCCCCGCTCAGTCCACCGGCACCGATACGACTTACCTTGTTCTCTTCGGTAGTTAAATCCTCTCGACCAATGGTCGTGTTGCTAACGACTAACCCGTCGAGTTTTATTTCGAGGGCCAGTTCGATCACGTCATCTACTTGCGCGGGACTCAGGTCGGGAGCGATCTTTAAGAAAAGGGGTCTTTCAATTGCTTTTTCGCGATTGCGTTCTTGCAGGTGGGTGAGGATCTTTTTCAACGAATCTTTTTCTTGCAAGGCGCGCAACCCGGGTGTGTTGGGTGAACTCACATTGACCACAAAATAGTCGACCCAGGGATGAAGTCGTTCAAAGCAAAATTCATAATCTCTCCAGGCCTCTTCGTTAGGGGTTACTTTGTTTTTACCAATGTTGCCTCCAATGATCAGCGGGGGTAGGGTATCGGCTTTCTTTTGTCCGTGCTCTCTCCATTCTTTCAATCTTCTGGCAATGGTCACAACGCCATCGTTGTTAAATCCCATGCGATTGATCAGCGCTTTGTCTTGTGGCAGACGAAAAAGTCGGGGTCTCTCATTGCCACGCTGCGGCTGCGGTGTGACCGTGCCGATCTCTACATGTCCGAATCCCAGACAACTAAGTTCTCGCAGATGTAAGGCATTTTTATCGAAACCGGCTGCCAGTCCCACTCGGTTCTTAAAGACCAAAGAGCCCATCGTAACAGATTGCTGTGGCCCTGGATCCAAAAGTTTTCTTATGAATTTTCGAGAGGGGGCGGTGCTGCATCCCACCTTTAAAAAGAACATGGAGACCTGGTGGGCTTCTTCGGGGGGAAGTAAGAAAAGTAATTGACGCAGCAGCTTGTACATCGGTAATGCAAATATACTCCAAGATCGTACCTGCCGGGGCTATTGGTTTGGAGGGATACGGCCTCGGTTGTAATTTTGATATGAAAAGGTTGCATAAACAACTTTATCTCATTCAATTTTTTTTTATGCAAGAAGCTTATATCGTAGCAGGGTACAGAACAGCGGTTACCAAAGCCAAGAAAGGAGGATTTCGTTTTACCCGTCCAGATGATCTTGCTATCACGTTGCTAAAAGGGTTGTTGGCCTCTGTGCCGCAACTAGAGGCAAGTCAGGTAGATGATGTGATCGTTGGTAATGCGGTACCCGAAGCAGAGCAAGGGCTGCAGGTCGCACGGATCATTGCGGCGCGCGCATTGGGGATCACTGTTCCGGGCGTAACGATCAATCGCTACTGCGCCTCTGGTTTGGAGGCCATTGCCATGGCTACTGCCAAGATCCGCTCGGGTCAGGCCGATTGCATCGTGGCCGGTGGTACAGAGAGCATGAGTTTAGTGCCTACCGCGGGGTGGAAGACCGCCCCGGCTTTTTCGATCGCATCTGATAATCCTGATTATTATCTTAACATGGGGTTGACCGCAGAGGCGGTTGCTAGCGATTATAAGATCAGTCGTGAGGCGCAAGATGAGTTCGCCTACCAGTCTCATCAAAAAGCCATCGCGGCCATTGAAGCCGGCCATTTTAAACCCGGTATCTTACCTGTTACTGTCGACGAGGTCTACCTCGATGAAAAAGGAAAAAAGAAACAAAGAAGTTTTACGGTCGACACCGATGAAGGACCCCGTGCCGATACATCGTTGCAAGCACTTGCCAAATTAAAACCGGCTTTTGCTGCAAAAGGTGTTATTACAGCAGGTAATTCTTCACAAACTTCGGATGGTGCGGCTTTTGTGATCGTGATGAGCGAGAGCAAGGTCAAAGAACTTGGACTTACTCCACTGGCTCGCTTGGTGAGTGTGGCGGTGGCCGGTGTTGACCCCCGCATTATGGGCATTGGTCCGGTCGATGCTATTCCCAAGGCACTTCAACGGGCAGGAATGCGTCTCGATCAGATCGACCTGATCGAACTGAACGAGGCTTTCGCCTCGCAGGCGCTGGCCGTAATACAACAGGCCGGGCTCGATCCCCAAAAAGTTAATATAAACGGGGGCGCCATCGCCCTGGGTCATCCGCTGGGTTGTACCGGTTGCAAGCTTACGATCCAAAATATCAATGATCTTCAGCGACTTAATAAAAAGTTTGGCATGATCACTGCCTGCGTGGGCGGTGGGCAAGGCATTGCAGGGATCATCGAAAGGATCCAATAGGTATAAGCTTTTATAATTTTATAAGCTACCCCTTGCGGTTTTCGCTATTTTTTTATATACCTTTTCGGTATGAATGTGGCCGAGACCATTTCTACGTCAGCTCCTTTTCGCACCCAATCGGGCCTGACCCCTTACACGGGGGCCTGGACGGAGAGCGAGTTGGTGCATTTGCTCCGTCGTACCCTGTTCGGAGTAAAGCGTTCCGACCTCAGCTATTTTAAAGGGCGTTCGATGAACCAGGTGGTCGATGAGTTATTGGCGCCTACTGCACCTGCGCCCGCTCCTCCCATCAAAGAATATACGATCACTGCCACGCCGGGTGTGAACCCCGATGCTAACATTGCACGCGGTGCTACCTGGGTCAATGATATCAATAACGATGGTACGGTACAGTCGCTTCGTCGTGCTTCGATCAAAAAGTGGCTGACCGGCAACATGATCAATCAAGATCGTAGTATCCTTGAAAAGATGGTCATGCTTTGGACCGATCATTTCGGAAACGAAGCCACCGATATCGGATATGCCAATTGGGTGTATCGTCAACATCAGTTGATCAGACAGCATGCGCTCGGAAATTTCAGGACACTGATCACCGATATCACTACGGATGTGGCTATGCTGCGTTACCTGAACGGCTACTTGAACAATGCCACTGCGCCAGATGAGAATTATGCACGTGAGTTATTTGAACTTTTTACCCTGGGCAAAGGGCCCGATTCGCGCTACACCGAGTCGGATGTAAAGGAAGCCGCCAAGGTATTGACCGGATGGACCATCAACTTTACCACGTACCAGGCTCTCTTTACTGCGACCCGTCACAGCACGGCTAACAAGACCTTCTCCTCTTTTTTCAATAATACGGTCATTACCGGAAGAACGGGAGCTACGGCCGGTACGCTTGAGATCAATGATCTGATGGCCATGCTTTTCGCGCAGCGCGAAGTGGCCAAGTTCATTGCGCGTAAAGTATATCGTTGGTTCGTATACTACACGATAGATGCCGCTACCGAGCAAAACGTCATTACGCCGTTGGCCGATATTTTCAGGGATAGTGGATACGAGATCAAGCCCATGCTCACCGCGCTATTTAAAAGCGAGCACTTTTACGACCAGATGAATCGCGGCTGTTATATCAAGACACCGGCCGACCTGGTCGTTGGTTCGCTTCGCGAAATGAACGTTACGTTCGCCCCCGACAGTGATTGGGATACAAACTATGGTCTGTGGAATACATTTTATTCGTGGATGAGCAATATGGGGCAAAACCTGTACGATCCTCCTAACGTTTCAGGCTTGCCTGCCTACTACCAGGAGCCCAGCTTTCATGAACTTTGGATCACTTCCGATTCCTTGCCCAAACGCAACCAGTATACCGATATCATGATCACGACCGGCTATCTTCGTAACAATGTTCGCGTACAATTCAATTGCGTGGAGTGGGCCCGCTCGCTGTACAATCCGGGTAATCCTAACGATCTGATCAACGGGGCCATCAATTATCTGTTTCAAAATACGCTGAGTGATGTGACCAAGATGCAGATCAAGACACAGTTGTTGCTAACGGGGCAGCAATGGGATTACTATTGGACCAATGCCTGGATGGCCTATGAGTCCAATCCTACTACTGCTAATTTCAATATCGTCAATACTCGACTGCGTTCACTTTTTCAATATTTGTTCAAATTATCCGAATACCAGTTGATCTGATATGAAAAGAAGAGACTTTCTATCTGGGGCCGTTCCAATGGCTGCGCTCTTTCCGGAGCTGATCAACGGGTACTCCGTGAATGCCTTTACCATGCAGTCTTCACTGGTACAGGCGCTCATGCGAGGGGAGACGCTCACCGATCATGTGCTGGTCATTATACAACTTTCAGGAGGTAACGACGGATTGAATACGGTCATTCCTGTTGCCGATTACTCAAAATATTTCAATGCCCGCAGCAATGTGGCCATTCCCGAATCGGCCGTTCTTTCAATTGCCGGCGTTACGGGCACCGGCTTGCATCCTTCCATGACGGGTCTGCAATCGTTGTTTGCAGAAGGAAAGGCCAAAGTGGTTCAGTCGGTGGGCTATCCTCAACCTAATTTCTCTCACTTTAGGGCTACCGATATTTGGATGAGTGGTTCCAACAGCAACCAAGAGGTGTACAGCGGATGGGCTGGTCGCTATCTCGATTATGAGTATCCCGGTTATCCCGATGGTTTTCCCAACGCTGATATGCCAGACCCATTAGCAATTCAGATCGGTAGCAGCACGTCACTTACCTTGCAAGGCCC
>DNMB01000180.1:0-7056 GCA_003489485.1 Chitinophagaceae bacterium
GGCCCTAATCCAAAAAATACGGGTAATTTTGCCCCCTATTAAACCTGAATACCCATATGCAGGCCTTGCTTGAAAAGATCGATAAGGACCGGTTGCCACGCCACATCGCCATCATAATGGATGGTAACGGAAGATGGGCCAAAGAAAAAGGCGAGGACCGACTTTTTGGCCATTTTCATGGGGTCGAAAGTGTTCGCAACATCGTGGAAGGTTGTGCGGAGCTTGGCATCGAATACCTGACCCTATATGCTTTCTCTACCGAGAATTGGGACCGCCCCGAATACGAAGTGATCGGGTTGATGGAATTGCTTGTCAGTACCATTCGCAAAGAGGTCGAAAGCCTGAACAAAAACAACATTCGCCTGCATGTGATCGGCGATATGAACATGCTACCCGACTATGCTCGTAAAGAGCTTGAGGAGGCCCTCGATATGACCGGTAAGAACAAGGGGTTAAACCTGATCATGGCGCTGAGTTATAGCGGTCGCTGGGAGCTATTACATGCGGTAAAAAACATCGCCTACGAGGTAAAAAATGGGCGTCTCTCGATTGATAACATCAACCAAGATACCTTACAGAACTACTTGACTACCAGTAAGTTTCCAGATCCTGAGCTCATGATCAGGACCAGCGGAGAGTATCGTATCAGCAACTTCTTGCTCTACCAGCTGGCATACGCCGAACTTTACTTTACGCCCGTGCGCTGGCCCGATTTCAGAAAAGAGAACTTATATGAGGCATTGATCGATTATCAGCATAGGGAAAGACGGTTCGGAAAGACCAGTGAGCAGCTTTAACAAAGACTTTCGATTTTTACACTTAATTTGCCTGCCGTTGTTTTGGGTACTTTTCTAGTAATAAATTGAAAACTAACTAATTGCGTACTATCTCTCTTTTTTTGTTGTATGGGGTGACCAGTTTGTTCATCCTTGCGGGACCCTTGCAGGCGCAAGAAGTGCCTGATACCACACGTCCCACATCGGTCGATCCGAAGTTGCTCGAATGGCAAAATGCCCGCATTGTAAAGGAGTATTTTATTGCCGATGTAAAGATCACAGGCATTCGTTATCTCGATACCGCTATCGTACTCTCCATTGCCAACCTGCAACCCGGCGATAAGTTCGTACATCCCGGAGCAGAGATCTTTGGAAAGGCCATCAATAATCTGTGGAGACAAAAATTATTCTCCGGTGCGCAAGTATTCGTTACCCGCATCGAAGACGACAAAGTATGGGTAGAGATCAACGTACAGGAACGCCCCCGTCTGGGCAACTATAAGTTCTCGGGTATTCGCAAATCGGAAGAAGAGGATCTGCTGACCAAACTTTCTTTGTCCAAACAGACCATCATCACCGAAAATACCAGAAGAGAGATCGTTGAGAAGATCACCAAGCATTATGGCGAAAAAGGTTTTCGTAATGTAAAGGTGCTGATCGAAGAAAAGCCCGACCCCACCTTTGCCAACTCTAATTTTTTACTGATCCGCGTAGAGAAGGGTTCTAAAGTGTTGATAGGTGACGTCAATTTTTATGGTAACGCCGCCCTCGATAATCTAAAGCTCAAAAAGCAGCTGAAGGGTACCAAAGAAATGACTCGCATTACGCTTAAGCCCGACAATGCACAGAGTCCTTACGGGTCGCGCAAACCGGCCTCTTTCAATGAGTACATCAAAGATTGGGGCTTTATGTCTATCTCCAAGACCAAGCGAATGCTCGACCCCTATTTTCGATTCAAATTGTTGAGCTCTGCGAAATTCGACGAAAAGAAATACGAAGAAGACAAAGAGAAAGTCCTCAATTTCTATAATGCTAACGGATACCGTGATGCACAGATCCTCTCCGATACGCAGTACATGACCGCCAAGGGGCATCTCAACGTAGACATCAAGGTCAGCGAGGGTAATCGCTACTATTTCGGTGATATAGTCTGGAAGGGTAATTCAAAATATTCTGACTCTATACTCAATGTGCTATTGGGCATCAACAAAGGAGATATTTACAACGTGGGCCTTCTGAACAAGCGACTGGGTAAAGAGGCCGCGCAAGAAGGGGGTGATATCAGTGGCTATTACATGGACGAAGGATACTTGTTCTTTCGGGCCGAGCCCATTGAGATGGCTGTTTACAACGATACCATCGATTACGAGATCCGGATCATGGAAGGACCCCAAGCGCGTATCAAGAACGTAACCATTGCCGGTAACGAAAAGACCAAAGATTATGTGGTGCGTCGTGAGCTACGCACCATTCCGGGCGAACTCTTTAGTCGTTCGCAGCTGATCCGTTCTCAACGTGAGCTGGGCAATCTTCAATTCTTCAATCAAGAAAAGATCAATCCGGGGGTGGTCCCCAATCCTGAGGACGGCACGGTCGATATCAATTGGCAACTCGAAGAAAAATCGGCTGACCAGCTCGAGCTCTCTGCCGGTTGGGGCGGGGGTATCGGTCTCACCGGTACCATGGGAGTCACTTTCAATAACTTCTCGGTTCGCAATATCTGGAAAAAGTCGGCCTGGGATCCCCTACCAACGGGCGATGGGCAAAAGCTCAGTGTTCGTTTGCAATCCAACGGTCGTGCGTATCGTTCATACAGCGCTTCATTTACCGAGCCCTGGTTAGGCGGCAAAAAAAGAAATTCATTGACACTTGGCTTCAACAGCAGCCGATTCTCCAATGCGTTCGATCCTTTTACGGGTCGTATCGACAAGGCGCGCTCCGATACCAATTTCTTGAATACAAGCGGTATCTCGGTAGCGTTCGGAAAGCAACTTAAATGGCCCGATGATTATTTTAATCTTGTCTTTACGTTCAATCTTACGCAGTACAAGCTGATGAACTATCCCATCTTCAGCAGCGATTTTACCAGCGGTACATCGAGCAACGTAAGTATTAAGATGGCACTGCAGCGCTCCTCTGTTTTCAATCCTATCTTTCCGACCAGTGGTTCTAATTTTCTGGCGAGTGTTCAGTTGACGCCTCCTTATTCTTTGATGACCAGTGTGGGGTCGGGCTACAATGCCTATCGTCGTCCTGAGTATCACAAGTGGCGCTTCAATGCCGAGTGGTATGTACCTATCGGCAAACCATTGGGTGCAGAGAAGAATCGTCAGTTCGTAGTTAAGATGGCCGCCAAATTTGGGTTTATGGGTCGCTACAACAAGGACCTTCCTTTTTCTCCCTTCGAGCGTTTTCAGGTGGGCGATGCCGGTCTGACCAACAACTTTGGTCTGCTGGGTTTCGATATCGTTGCCCATCGCGGATATCCCGTATATCAAACATCTGATCCAACTGTTAACCCCGATCAGCAAAGCGCCAGTCAATTCTTTACCATCTTTAATAAATATCAACTCGAGGCGCGCTTTCCTCTTGTTACCAATCCGAGCAGCACTATTTATGCGCTCACTTTCTTCGAAGCTGCCAATGGATGGTACAATTACAAAGACTATAACCCCTTCAGACTTCGTCGCAGTGTCGGAGCCGGTATGCGTTTCTTTCTGCCCATGTTCGGATTACTTGGGTTTGATTATGGCCTCGGACTCGATAGAGCCGTTCCCGGACAGACCGGTCTCAAAGGTATTTCACGCTTTACCTTTATGCTGGGCTTTGAACCCGAATAGAAATTGCATCACATGAAAAATACAGTGTTGACACTTTGTTTCTTGCTGCTGGGCTTGTTTGCCCAGGCGCAGAAATATGCCGTTATCGATACGCGATATATTTTAGATAGGATGCCTGAGTACAAGGCCGCGCAGCAGTCGCTCGATCGCATGGCCGCCGTTTGGCAGTTACAGATCGACAGTATGCAACTTTCGCTCGATAAATTGTATCGTGATTTTGAAGCGGAGCAGGTCATGCTCACTCCCGAGTTAAAAAAGAGAAGAGAAGATCAGCTCTTTGCCAGAGAAAAAGAGCTCCGAGATTTGCAGCGTCGTCGCTTTGGTTTCGAGGGCGATCTGTTTAAGAAGCGCCAGGAGCTTGTAAAGCCTGTTCAAGATAAAGTATACAGTGCCGTGCAGAAGCTGGCCAGCGCCCGGGGCTACGATTTCGTGCTCGATAAAAGTGAGGGAATTACCATTATCTTTGCCGACCCCAAGCTAGACAAAAGCGAGGATGTGCTTCGCGAGCTGGGTATCAAATAACCAACGACTAACTGTTTAAAACCATACGAAAAATGAAAAACGTAGTAGTGCTTTTAGCGATTGTGGGGCTGATCGGCCTGGCCGGTACCACCGCCAGCGCGCAGACCAAGATCGGCTATATCAGTGTAGAGAACGTACTCTCTCTGATGCCCGAGGTAAGCAAGTTCGACTCTATTCTTTCTCGCTACCAGGCTGATTCCATCAACCCCCAGTATGCTTCGCTGATCCAGACGTATCAGTACAAAGACAGCATGTACAAAGACACTTTAAAGCCCCCTCCTCCCGCTGTAAAAAAGCAGCTCGAAGAGGAGCTTCCTCAGTTGATCAACACCATCCAAAACTGGCAGCAGATCGTTAACCAGGCCATGGAAGCTAAGCAAAATGAATTGCTGGCTCCTCTGTACCGTAAGATCTATGATGCCATTCGTGCGGTAGCCAAAGAAAAAGCCTACACGCATGTTCTCAATAAAGAGAGTTTATTGGTGGCTCCCGATGCGGACGACATGATCGCTGCCGTAGCAGCCAAGCTGAAATTATCGTTGCCCAAGCAGACGGGCCCGGCCGCTCCCATGAAGTAACGCTCTTCAAAAAAAATATAAGCCCGATCTGAATCCAGATCGGGCATTTTTGTTTCAGGGGCATACATTTGTACTATGCAGTCTCTTTCTAAAGGACCCATTGGCGTGTTTGATTCCGGTTACGGTGGGCTTACGGTTTTGCGTGATCTGGTCGCGACACTTCCCGAAAATGACTTCTGCTATCTCGGCGATAGTGCCCGTGCGCCCTATGGAAATCGCTCTTTTGCCACCGTATACCAATACACTCTTCAGTGTGTCGAATGGTTTTTTAAGCAAGGATGTCCGCTCGTTATTTTGGCATGTAACACCGCATCGGCGAAAGCCCTTCGCACTATTCAGCAAAATGATCTGCCTAAGATCGCCCCGCACAATCGGGTGTTGGGGGTTATTCGTCCTACGGCCGAAGTGATCGGACAATACACCAAAAAAGGAAAGGTAGGCGTGTTGGCTACCCAAGGTACTGTTACCTCCGAGTCGTATCCGCTAGAGATCGCCAAGTTTTTTCCAACCCTTAGTGTCTTTCAAGAAGCCTGCCCAATGTGGGTGCCGCTGATCGAGAACAACGAGTATTTGAGCGAAGGGGCCGATTACTTCGTAAAGAAGCATGTGGAGGCGATCCTTAAAAAAGAAAAGGGGATCGATGTGCTCTTGCTGGCCTGTACGCATTATCCCCTGTTAAGACCCATCATCGAAAAGCATCTTCCCCAAGGCGTGCGACTGATCTCGCAAGGAGAGATCGTAGCGGCCAGTCTTGCCGATTATCTCAAGCGTCATCCCGAGATCAGCGATCGCTGCACCCGAAGGGGCGAACTCAAATTCTTTACCACCGATTCGGCCCCCGATTTTGATGCTCATGCCGCCCAGTTCTTTGGGGCACCGGTACGGGCCTATACCGTCAATTTAGCCGGTACGGTCATCTAGTCTACTGATAAACAACATCTTATTTTTCTTTCGGTTCTGCCAGCGATCCCTTACCTTTGCGGTCCTTTCACAATACGACGGGTGTGGTGACCTGGCGTAAAATGGAAACCCTGACCGTTCTCCCGGTCTATCTTTCATCAACGAGTGAAAAAACGAACACACTATGAAACGGACATTTCAACCCCACCGCAAGCGTCGTAAAACCGTACATGGTTTTCGCAAACGCATGGAAACGGCCAACGGGCGTAAAGTATTAGCCTCTCGTCGTGCCAAGGGCCGCAAGAAATTGACGGTCTCTGACGAGCGCAAACTAAAATAACGACCTTCCTCCGAGCAGTCGGAGGTTTTGATAATTTTATAGCTCCGGCGCTCCCGGAGCTTTTTTTATGATGCGTATCCATTATTCATAAGACCTGGCCTTGACGAACCGATATACCTTACCCGCCGCACAACGGCTCAAGAGCAAAAAGTCGATCGATGCGTTGTTCGGTACCGGACAGCGTACGACACTGGGTTGTCTGCGTATTTTTCATGCTCGCTCAGGTGAGCCCGGGGTGCGGATCGGTGTTGGGGTATCGGCAAAGAATTTTCGTCGTGCGGTCGATCGCAATCGCATCAAACGACAACTTCGGGAGTGTTACCGACTACAAAAAGATATCTTATCTGTTATGGCTGCAAAAAAGCCTGGACTGGATATTTTTTTTGTGTACACCGATAAAGAGCTGCCCGATTACCAGCACTTGTTTTCGCAAATGCAAAAAGGGCTTACCAAACTTTTAGCAATTCATCAAGCTGATTAAGATGCTGCACTATATGCTCGAATTTGGTAAACGCTTGCTCATCTTTCCTTTCTTGGTATTGATCAAACTTTATCAATGGATCGTCTCTCCTTGGCTGGGCCCTTCTTGTCGGTATACGCCCACCTGTTCGCATTATGCCGCCACTGCACTGCAGCGCCATGGTCTATTTAAGGGAACGTGGCTTGCCATAAAACGAATTAGCCGCTGTCATCCGTGGGGAGGCAGCGGCTATGATCCGGTTCCGTAAGTGGAATCAGATAGCTTTCTCGAATCAGCTAGCTTTCTCGTAACGCTCGGCGATCACCTTCCAGTTGACCACTTGCCAAAAAGCAGCCAGATAATCGGCGCGGCGATTTTGATATTTTAGGTAATAGGCATGCTCCCATACATCCGCACCCAAAATGGGTGTGCCTTTTGTCTCGGCAATATCCATCAGCGGATTATCCTGATTGGGGGTAGAGCAGATCTCGAGTTTGCCATTTGCCACAATTAGCCAGGCCCATCCACTTCCAAAACGAGTCATACCGGCCGCAGCGAATTTTTCTTTGAAGCTGTCGAGCGATCCAAAGGTTTCGTTGATGGCATCGGCCAATTTGCCGGTGGGGGTACCACCTGCTTG
>DNMB01000180.1:7446-9852 GCA_003489485.1 Chitinophagaceae bacterium
TTGCGTACGGCAACGGAGATCGCACCGGCCTTTTTTACCAACTCTTCTATTGAGAGATTTTCATTGGGTGTGCCTGCAATGGCTTTGTTCAGGTTATCTACATAAGCCTGGTGATGTTTACCATGATGGATCTGCATGGTCAGCGTGTCGATGTGTGGCTCCAATGCATCGTGTGCGTATGGAAGAGGAGCTAGTGTAAATGGCATATCAAAAATTTTTTGTGATACCGCAAAGGTAGTGCGACTTGATCAGCTCAGCGTCTTTGTTGAAAGAAATCCTTCATGAGTTGAGCGCATGCGGCTGCACAGCAGCCTGATTCGAGCTCCGTGCTCTTATGAAAGGGCCAGCGGTCTTGGGCCACTCTTTTGTATCCGTTCTTTACATCGTCTGCTCCATAGACGATACGCCCGATCTTACTCCAGTACAGGGCCCCGGCGCACATTGGGCAGGGCTCCAGGGTCACATAGAGGGTAGCCTCAGGCAGATACTTACTGCCAAGGGCGTTAAAAGCGGCCGTGAGGGCGATCATCTCGGCATGTGCCGTGGGGTCCTGCAATTTTTCGGTCATGTTATGCCCCCGGGCAATGATCTTTCCGTTCATTACCACAACAGCTCCCACGGGCACCTCTTGTTCGTCCATGGCGTTTTGGGCTTCCTGCAAGGCATACTTCATAAAATGCGCATCGTCCATCCCCTGCGGTTTTACTAACTTGTCTGAAATTTCTGTCATGTCTTATTTGCCTGCGCTAACAAAGATGAGGGAATATTTTGCATCCGGCGCCACCCTTTCGATCGAATTCAGAAAACAACAGCTCCGTTTGCTTCACGACAGCCTGCTGGCCCATGAACAGGCTATCAATGAGGCCCTCTTTCAAGATCTGCACAAGAGCCCCGAAGAGGTCTGGGTCTCCGAGACCGGATTGGTAGTGGCAGAATGTAAACTTGCACTGAAAAAATTAGATCGATGGGCCCGCCCCCAAAAAGTATTGACCAATCTTGCGAACCTCCCTTCCTCCAGTCTTATTATGCCCGAGCCGCTGGGTGTGGTGCTGATCGTTGCCCCCTGGAACTATCCACTCGAATTACTACTTGGTCCATTGGTAGGAGCCATCGCTGCCGGCAATTGTGTGGTGCTAAAGCCCAGTGAGTTCACGCCTGCTACCTCTGCCTTGATGAAAAATCTTATAGAGCGCATTTTCGATAGTAAGTATGTATGGTTGATCGAAGGCGACGGAGCGACCGTGGTGCCTTCGCTCATGCAATCCTTTCGCTTCGATCATTTGTTTTACACGGGCAGTACAGCAGTGGGTAAGATCGTTTACAAGATGGCTGCAGAGCAACTAACGCCCGTAACGCTAGAGCTGGGTGGAAAAAGTCCATGTGTCGTTGAGGCAGATGCCAATATAGAAGTGGCGGCCAAGCGTATTGCCCTGGCCAAATGGAACAATGCGGGCCAAACCTGCATTGCTCCCGATTACATCTTGGTGCATGCCTCTGTACGCGATCGATTCTTAGCCGCTATTCAACGGGTCATTCAGACCTTTTATTCTACCGACCCGACGCAGTGCGAGCACTACGGTCGTATCATCAATACAAGACAATTCGATCGACTGGTGTCGTATTTATCGAACGGAACGATCCATTATGGAGGGCAAGTCGACAGAGAGAGTCGCTACATTGCTCCTACCATACTTACCGATGTATCGCTCGATGCGCCCATTATGCAAGACGAGATCTTTGGCCCGCTCTTGCCGGTGCTGGCCTATGAGCACTTCGACGAGGCGAAGGCCATCATTGCGCGCAATCCTAATCCGCTGGCTTTTTATGTGTATACAGAAAGCACACAGCAAGAGAAAAAATGGCTTGCACAGGTACCGGCCGGTGGGGCTTGCGTTAACAACTCTGTCTTTCATTTTCTGAATCATCGTCTGCCTTTTGGCGGGCGGGGCAACAGTGGATTTGGCGTATACCATGGCAAACATTCTTTCGATACCTTCTCTCATTCCAAAAGTGTGCTGCGTACACCCAGCTGGATCGATCCCGCCATTAAGTATCCTCCTTTTAAAGGGAAGCTGTCTTTATTAAAAAAACTTATCGGATGAAAAAAAATCAGTTGCGCCGCCGTCTTCTCATAATAGCTATTTTGATTGTTGCGGCCCTTGGTTTTTTATGGATCCAACAATCTGAAAACAATATGACCCTTCGCCAACGACTCTTAAAAAAAGCGTATCCGGTACTCATGTGGACCACTCGTCTGGGCAAGAAGAATACCACCGTGCTAGCTCATGCGGCTCAACAGGCCCCAGTATCGTTTTTTACGTTGCAAGCACTTTCTATCAATGGAGATGCTATCGATTGGGCATCGCTTCGTGGTAAAAAAGTATTGCTCGTCAATACGGCCAGCGA
>DNMB01000180.1:10258-28163 GCA_003489485.1 Chitinophagaceae bacterium
TTTCCGGCCAATGATTTTAAAGAGCAAGAGAAGGGAGACAATGCCTCGATCGCTGCTTTTTGTCAGCGTAACTATGGCGTTCGTTTTTTACTGAGCCAAAAAACTTCGGTGGTACCGGGCCCACTGCAACATCCAGTCTATCGCTGGCTTACCGATCCCGCTCAAAACGGATGGAATAGCAAAGCACCCTCTTGGAACTTCTCTAAATACCTGGTGGATGAACAGGGTCGCCTGACCCATTATTTCGATCCCTCTGTATCGCCTTTAGACGAAGTAGTACTAAAAGCCGTGGAGTAGTTAGTCTATTGGACAATTCTCGTGATAATTGATCAGCGAGATGGGTGTTTTTTCGAATGTGAATCCTTGATAGACACGGGCCATTTCGTCGAATACTTCGCAAAGCTCTTCTTCTGTCTTGAGAGTCACCAGCTTGTTACGATATTCTTTGATATTGGGCAGCCCTTTCAGGTAATTGGCATAATGTCTTCTCATTTCGTTGATGCCCACCACCGGATTCTTCCATTCGATAGAGTAGCGTAGGTGTTTTCTACAAACGGCCAGTCGGTCTTCGATAGTAGGAGAGGGCAGGTGTGTTCCTGTCTTCATAAAATGTTTGATCTCGTTAAAGATCCACGGATAACCAATGGCCGCCCGCCCTATCATGATGCCGTCTACGCCATATCGATTCTTGTAGAGTAATGCTTTTTCTGGCGAGTCGATGTCGCCGTTCCCAAAAATGGGGATCGTAATGCGGGGATTGTTTTTGATCTTTCCGATCAGGGTCCAATCAGCTTCTCCCTTGTACATCTGTACCCTTGTTCTGCCATGAATGGCAAGCGCTTTGATACCCACATCTTGCAATCGTTCAGCCACCTCTTCTATGTTCTTGTTGTTGTCGTCCCATCCCAACCTGGTTTTGACCGTAACCGGCAGCGAAGTGGATTGCACCACGGCTTTGGTAAGGCGCACCATTAGATCAATATCACGTAGTACACCGGCCCCCGCTCCCTTGAGCGCTACTTTCTTTACCGGGCAACCAAAATTGATATCGAGCAGGTCGGGTTGCGTAACCTCTACAATTTTGGCCGCAAGCCCTAGACTTTCTTCATCGCCTCCGAAAATTTGAATGCCTACCGGTCTTTCGTAATCAAAAATGTCGAGTTTCTTTTTGCTTTTGATAGCGTCTCTGATAAGACCTTCGGAAGAAATGAACTCGGTATACATCAGGTCGGCCCCTTTGTCTTTGCATACGGCACGAAAGGGAGGATCACTCACATCTTCCATCGGGGCCAGAAGTAACGGAAAATCAGGAAGCGTGACAGGGCCGATCTTTACCATCTTGGGGTTTTACCTAAATTTGTTGAATGTACCGGTCAGACCGGTCAGGCAAATTTACAATCAAAAACTTCCGCGTGTTTAAAAAAGGGTTTTATCAAGAAAGATCGTCCGGACAGCAGCTTTTGTTACTATTGGGTCTTTCGTTGATGAGTTTTTTTATCATTGGGTTGTTGGGTACGATGTTGCTCTCTGCCATCACCGGTATTACGGTCGAGCAGCTGGCTACCATCAGTAAGATGAAGACCCCTCATCCCCAACTGGGTTTCTTTATTAGAGGGATGCAGTTGGCGCAGTTCCTGGGATTGTTTCTAGTGCCTTCGTGGCTGGCGGCACGTTTATTCTCTACCCAACCTTCGCGAGAGTACCTAAAACTTTCTCGGCCTGTTCATCCGGGTTTTTGGTTGATCGGTATTACCGTATTATTGTTCTCTCTTCCATTAGTGCAGTGGCTGGGCGAATTAAACCGTGTGGTAGAGTTTCCCCCTGCTCTTGCCGATTGGATGAAGCAACAAGAAAACGAGGCTAACGATACTGTTAAGGCATTATTGAGTTTACGCACCGTAAAGGATCTTTTGCTCAATATCGTATTCGTGGCAGGCTTGGCTGCAGTGGGGGAGGAGCTTTTGTTCAGAGGGGTCTTGCAACGTATGTTCCTGCGCCAGTTCGGTCAGGTTTGGCCCGCCATCTTGTTATCTGCTTTTCTGTTCTCTGCCATGCACATGCAGTTTTATGGCTTTTTGCCTCGCTTTGTTTTGGGGATCTTATTAGGAGCGGTCTATTCGTATAGCGGAAGTTTGTGGACAGCGATCCTGGCACATTTCTTCTATGATGCATTATTGATCGTACTGGTCTATTTTAATCCGGTCTTGTTGCAAGACGAACCGGTAGTGGGACCGCAAGCACTGATGTATTCCGGGTTGGTAAGCGCTCTACTGGTGACCATGCATCTACATTGGATGATGCGTCATGCAGGCAATGATGAGCATCAGGAAAATGCAGATGGGTCTGCTTCACATAATTTGTAATTTCAATTATGGCATTTAACCGGCAGGTTTTTTTACAGCGCGCCACTACATCCATTTTTTTTGTGGCGGTCACGCTGGCGGGCCTTTGTTGGAACAGTTGGAGTTTTTTATTATTGGTCATGATCATTCACGGTGGCTGTTGGGTCGAGTACCAGCAGTTGTACACGTCATTTCGTTATCCGCTTCGCTATTTGCTGCTCGGCCTCGTATACCTGTCTTTGGCGTGGGCCTTATTCATCGATCTAAAGGCCATCGATCCACTGGCTGCTATAGCCAACACCACCATACCCGTACTCCCTTTGTTTGTACTGGCTTGCATGTGGGTCAACGATACCATGGCCTATCTGGTGGGGTCCTTTATTGGTCGCACTCCGCTTAGTGTCATCTCTCCTAAGAAAACATGGGAGGGGACCATCGGCGGGGTTGTGCTGACTGTTTCGATCGCCGGTTTCTTCTTGCCACGTATTTTAGGGGTTGATTCCGCTACGGCTTCTCCATTGGTCATCCACCCATACGATGGGTATGTTATGGCCTTTCTCGCTGCTGTTTTTGGTACGGCCGGCGATCTGTTCGAATCGAAACTAAAGCGAATGGCAGGTGTAAAGGATAGTGGCCGGATCTTACCCGGTCATGGAGGTTGGCTCGACCGATTTGATTCTCTTTTATGGGCTACACCTGTTATCTGGCTATACACAAGACTATTTCTGTAGTCCGCTTTTCGAATCATTATCTTTGCCCCTTTAATTTTTGATCCATGACCATTCATCGCGAAGGCTTTCCTACAATTGCGCTCGTAACCCTTTTCTTACTGGCGGCTAACGCCCTCAGTTATTATTTTCTCTTTGCAGACTGCGCTATTTTGTTCATCGCAATTCTTATCGTATCACTTTTATTCTGGGGCTTTATCATTTCTTTTTTTCGTGTTCCTTCGCGGGTACACACTTTGTCGGAGCATGCCGTGATCGCGCCTGCAGATGGAGAGGTGGTCGTGATAGAGGAGGTACAGCCCGATGAATACTTTACCGATCGTCGTATACAGGTCTCTATCTTTATGAGCCCCTTTAATGTGCACGTCAACCGCAATCCGATCAACGGAACGGTGGTGTATTCTACCTATCATCCCGGAAAGTACCTGGTAGCCTGGCATCCCAAATCCTCTACCGAGAACGAAAGGCATACGGTGGTCTATCAGAAAAACGGTCGCGAGATCTTGGTAAAGCAGATCGCCGGTGCCCTGGCACGCCGTATCGTCAATTACCTTCAACCGGGTCAGCAAGTGCGCCAGACCGAAGAAATGGGATTTATCAAATTCGGCTCGCGTGTCGATCTGTTACTGCCGCTTGATGCGACCATCAAAGTAAAGATCGGTGATCGTCCAGTAGGAGGCGTTACCGAGATCGCCACTTGGTAAGCGTTCCCAACAGTCCTATACTTACTTTTAGCTCATAGGATCCCGACGATCTCTTGCAGGGAGAATACAGTATGCGTAGCATAGCTTCCGTCCGAAAGGGCCACCCGTTCTTGTGTCAGGTGATTGACATGGATCTGATCGATCCCTGCATTTTTAGCACCCCATATATCTACTTCGAGGGTATCGCCGATCATGATGGAATTTTCTTTTGTGGCTTGTGCTTGCTGCAACGCATAGGCAAAGATCTCGGGCTTAGGCTTCAGACTGCCTGACCCTTCTGAGGTGATCACGTTCGAAAAATAATGGGCCAGCCCCGAGTACTGAAGTTTACTGTGTTGGGTTTTTTCAAACCCGTTGGTAATTAGGTGCAGTTTGTAGCCTTTTTGTAGCAGGTAGTCGAGCAACTCTTTGGTGTAGGGAAATAGAATGGTGCGGGTTGGGAGCAGATCCAAAAAGCGTGTATTCATTAAAGCGGCTACTTCTTCGTTCACCACGCCAAAGTCGAGAAGGGCCAGTCGCATCCGCTTGATCCGGAGTTCCTCTTGCTTAATGAATCCCTTTCGGTAACGGTCCCACAGCTTCTCGTTATGCTCCAGGTATTGTCGGTAAAAACGGGTAAAGTCATCTATCCCTAATTGATGCAGGTCCAGTTCTTGGTAGAGTTGCAGCAGTGTGGCCCGGGCATTCGATTCAAAGTCCCAAAGGGTGTGGTCCAGATCAAAAAAAAGGTCTTGATAGCGAAGTGTGGGCAACAAAGGATATAAATTGTAAGAATGGGTCAATAACTTTGCAATTTACACTTTAATTGATGAGTATGTCTTCTTCTTCGTCCCGAAATCCTGCCAATGCATTAACGGTCATCATTACCGGCGCTTCGCGTGGTATCGGTAAAGAGATCGCAACATTGTTTGCACAAGCCGGCTATAGACTGCTGTTGACTGCAAGGGATGAGAAAAGATTGCAACAGACAGTACAGTCATTGGCAACAACCTATCCAGCATCCGTTATTCATGGAAAGGCAGTAGATCTGAGTCTTCCGCAAGAGGCCACGGCCTTTGGTCGTTGGTGTTTAACCTACGGGGAGCCTGATATTCTCATTAACAATGCCGGACAATTTTTGCCGGGTTCTCTTGCCGAAGAGCCTGCCGGGCAACTTGAGCAGCAATTGGCCGTGAACCTGGGCAGCGCCTATCATCTTACTCGTGCGTTGCTTCCCGATATGATACAGCGAGGCACCGGCCACATCTTTACTATTTGTTCGATCGCCTCGTTGCAGCCTTACGCGCAGGGCGGATCGTACAGCATCAGCAAGTATGCCTTGCATGGGTTTACCAAGAACTTACGCGAAGAACTCAAGCCGACCGGGGTCAAGGTAACTGGCGTGTATCCGGGTGCGGTGCTGACCGATAGTTGGGGAGATTTCGATAATAGCAGTGGTCGCATCATGGAGCCATCCGACATTGCCAAGATGATCTTTCAGGCCGCACATTTGTCGCCACAGGCCTGTGTGGAGGACATTGTCATCAGGCCCCGATTGGGCGATCTCTAATTTATTCTGCGTATTTGTATCCTACGCTTCGTACCGAATGAAAGTAGCGGGGATTGCGCGTATCCTCTTCGAAGTATTTGCGAAAATTCAAAATAAAGTTATCGATGGTTCTCGTAGTGGGGTATACCTGATAGCCCCATACGGCCTGCAAGATCTTTTCGCGGGGTACTACCTCATTTTTATTTTCGATCAGCAGTTTGAGTAGCATCGTCTCTTTTTTACTCAGTCGAATAGAGGTGCCATCGTACCCAACAGCTTCTTGCGCCTTGAAATCTATTTTATTTGGCCCAAACTGGTAGTGGTCGCCCAGGGTCGACCTGTCTTGCAATTTTAAATTCTTATCGATCAGCTTCGAGACGCGCAGTAAAAGTTCTTCGAGATTAAAGGGTTTGCTCAGGTAATCATCAGCTCCTTTCTTGAGCCCCATTACCCGGTCGGCGCTGCTGTTACGGGCACTCAGCATCAGGATGGGGGTATCGTTGTTTCTGATCCGAATGGTCTCGGCCACTTGAATGCCATCCATTACCGGCAGCATTACATCTAAAATGATCAGATCAAAGTATTCATTATCGATCGCTTTTAAGGCAGCGGCGCCATCAAAGGCCGAGCTGACCTCGTATCCCTCGAGTTCCAGATTGAGCTTGAGGGCCTCATGCAGGTTTTCTTCGTCTTCTACCAGTAAAATGGAGGATGGTTTCTCTTCGCTCATGCTGCAAAGATAACATTGAAAATACTGCCTTGCGGGCTGTTATCTCTGATCTCTATGCGGGCTTGGTGGTCTTTGGCGATCCGTTGGCAGAGATACAGCCCCAGCCCGGTACCCTTGGTAGTGCGCGTCTGTTCGTTGCCGATGCGGTAGAACCGATCGAACACTTTCTTTTTTTCATTGTCGGCAATGCCGGGCCCCTGGTCGGCTACCGACAGCACAATGTTTTTGCCGCTTCGTTGCAAGATGGCCCGAATGGGGCTTTGACCCGGTGCGTACTTGATGGCATTTTCAAGCAAATTATTGATCAGGATCTGCAATAGAAGCGCATCTCCCTTTATATCGATCTCGGCTTCGATCTGTGTTTCGACCGGTCTTTCGGGAAATCGTTTTTGGATCGCCGCAATGCAGTCTTGCAGCAGGGCTGAAAGGTTCAGCTCTTCTTTACTGCTCATAAAACCTTTGTTCTCGAGCTGTGCCGATACCAGAATATTGTTGGTCAAAAAATTCAATCGGGCCGTTTCGTCGAGTGTGGTACGGATCAGCTTTTGTTGTTTTTCGGGGTCCAATTGGTATCGCTGAAGGGTCTCTAGATTGAGCTTGGCCACGGCAATGGGTGTTTTTAGCTCGTGGGTAACGGCCATCATAAAATGCTGTTGCTGCTGTTGCATCTTAAATTGTCTTCTCACCGCCCGATATACAAAAACGGCTCCGATCAGAATAACGATCAGAAAAGTGATTCCCTCGCTGATGTACTTCGTTTGATTGCGTTCGAACAGGTTCTCTATGGCTTGCTGCTCGGTCAAGCGTTGTTGTGCGGTCAATTGGCTCGATTGCAGCTGTAGCAATTCTATTTTCTCTTGGGTGATCAACCTGTTTTGCTGCTGCAGCGAGATGAGCCACCAGATAAGCGCTGCTACCACATAGAGTAAGAGTGACCAGTAAATAATGGTGGTACGTCTGAGTTTTTTCTTGATGCTTTCTGGCATGGTAGAGCCTCTTAGGGTTTCTTTTCGATTCGCAGCCCCACATTCATCACCTCTTCGAGAGGGTCTTCTCTCATCAGCTGCTCGATGGCGAAACGGTAGGTTCCGGTCTGGCGAAACGATACGCCAGCGGTGAGCAATTCTTCTTGCAGCGAGATGCGGTGCTCATAAATATCGTCCATTCCGGCGCCCAGCCAGCCGCTCTCATTGGTGCCCAGTAGCAGGTCAGTGTCGAAGGAGTATTTTTTTCCTAGTGGATCGGTGATCGAGATGCGAAGCCAGATATTGTTATAGTGATAACGGTCGCGGTGCCTAAGGACCAGCGCCACGTCGTAGCGGGCTGTCGTATCGCTGATGATGAAGTCAAAGGAGGGCCGATAGGTACTCTCCCATCGCTGTGCAGGCAGCGGAACTGATTTTTCAAAGAGGTCCAGCGACGTACAGCCTTCGATGATGCAAAGCACGCTCAACCAAACAATAGGACCTGTCAGCCACCGACTCGCTAATTTCATAGGGTAAAATTACATCACATTTAAAACTTGCTCTTTGGCTTTTTCCAGCTCATCCTTCATTTGTACCACCAGTCGCTGAATGGCCGCATCATAGGCCTTGGAGCCGGTAGTATTGATCTCTCTTCCTATCTCTTGCAGAATAAAGGAAAGCTTTTTCCCCTTGCTGTCTCCTTTTTCCTGCATTTGTTTTGTAAAGTAGTCGCAATGGTTTAGGAGACGTACCTGCTCTTCGCTGATATCCATTTTTTCGATGTAATAGATCAGTTCCTGCTCCAAGCGATTTCCATCGTAGCCTTCTTTGCCCAGATGCTCCTCGAGGACCTTGACGAGGCCCAAGCGAAGTTTTTCGCGACGGAGCGGCTCAAGCACGCTGATCTCTTTTTGCAATGAAACGATCGCGTTGATTCGGGTCAGCAGATCGGCCTCAAGGGCTTTTCCCTCTGCTGTGCGGTGCGCAGAAAGCTGGTCGACCGCCTGTGCGATACCTTTTTTGCACTGCTCCCATTCGTTTGCGTCCAATGAGTCGGCGCCAGAGGTGATGACTTCGGGCAGTTTAAGTAAGGCCGTTAGCAATTGTGAGGTATCGAGTTGCAGTTCGGCCGCCAATGAAGCTAACGGTTGGTAGTACGATCTGGCAAGTTGTGTATTGATCGATACCGGCTGTGAACTACCCGTTTCTTTCAGACTGATGGTACAGTCTACCGTACCCCGGTCCAGCGCGGTAGCCAGCATACGGCGTATCTCAAATTCATAGGGCTTGAGCAGCGCAGGAAGTTTCAGTTGCAGGTCAAATTGTTTTCCATTGAGCGATTTGATATCGATCACGAACAGTTTTTCTCCTGCACGTACTTCGGCTCTTCCAAAACCAGTCATTGATTTGATCATAGCGAGGAACTTTGCGTAAAGGTATTTTAAAACAAGGTCAAAAGACGAGCGAGGGCTATAATGAAAAAATCCCTCCGAAAACGGAGGGATCCTATATGGATGGGTTAGTAAGTACAGGGAAATAAATTCCCCTACACAATATTAGTATTTATTTTATATATCAAAAAAATTTTTTTCTTTTGATTTTATCAACATTTTAAAATGAGCTGTGGATAAACGCGAAAAAGTTTCGACAGCATCATGCATGTTACCTTTACATAAATTAGTACAAGATGCGATTTGAAAAACCTGTTCCCATTGCTGAATTAGCTGTGTTATTGCAAGCAACTCTTATGGGAGACAAGACGGCGTATGTAACAGGTATCAATGAGATTCATAAAGTACAGAAGGGTGATTTGGTTTTTGTGGATCATCCCAAGTATTATGAAAAATGTCTTCGGTCCGCGGCTACTTGCATCATCATTAACCAAGAAGTTCCGGTTCCTCCCGGTAAATCACTGCTGGTGGTAACCGATCCGTTCGCTGCCTATCTTTCGCTTGTCGATACTTATCGCCCTTTTACTCCTTCGCTGGTACCGGTCAGCGAGTCCGCTGTGATTGGAGAAGATACCATTGTCATGCCGGGCGCTTATATCGGTAATCATGTGACCATCGGTAAGAACTGCATCATTCATCCGCAAGTAACGATACTTGATCATTGCCATTTGGGGGATGGTGTCATCATACAGGCAGGTAGCGTCATTGGCAGCGATGCTTTCTATTATAATCGTAAGACAGCACTTCCGGTGCAGTACAGAAAAATGAAAAGCTGTGGTCGTGTGCTAATCGAAGACCAGGTCGAGATCGGTGCAGGATGCACCATAGACAGAGGCGTTACGGCCGACACTCTCATTGGGACGGGTACCAAGATCGATAACCAAGTTCATATAGGACACGATTGCGTGATCGGTCGTAATTGTCTGATCGCAGCACAGGTCGGGCTGGCCGGTGCCGTTACGCTCGAGGACGAAGTGGTGCTATGGGGCCAGGTAGGCGTCAATAAAACATTGACGATCGGAAAAGGAGCTATTGTATTCGGGCAAAGCGGAGTGGCCAGTACCATTGCCGGCGAAAAGACCTATTGGGGTACGCCTGCCATAGATTTTAACGAGAAAAAAAGAGAACTGGTCTGGGTCAAGCGAATTCCTTCCTTATGGGAAAAACTAAAATCGCTCATTCGGTAAAACCGCAACCCTCTTACTCCATCCCAGACACGGAGTGTATCGCATTTTCTTTGTACCGTTGGCAGGCTTCTTGTATGGTCTGCTCGAGCGGGGTGTAGGAGAAGCTCGGAAAATCTCTCAAAAGCTTACTGTTATCAAAACGTGTTGCACTAATGGCCACTCTTGCACTTTCGCGAGTAAGCAAAGGGCGTCTTCCGGTCAGTGCAGCCCGGATGGCCTCTATTCGCCAGGCCAGCCCAAGCAATAATCCGGAGGCTTTCATGGAGGGTCTTTTTCGACCGAATCCATCGGCTATGCAAAACTGTAATTGCTGAAAGGTCCAGGTGGCGCCATTTACAATATAGCGTTGTCCGCCCGTTGCTTTTTCTAATAGCATAACGGTGGCACGGGCTACGTCTTGCACATCCACGAAGCCATTCAGTCCGCTGGTGTACCAACGAAATCCATCATAGAGCTGTTTGAAAATGGCACAGCTGCTTTGCTCCCAATTCCCATAGCCTAAAATAGTACTGGGGTTTACAATGACCGTATCGAGTCCTTCACTGAATCCGCGCCAGGCATGTAACTCTGCCTGAAATTTGCTGCGGGCATAGTGTGTATGCAAGGGGCCTTCTTTCCATTTTGCGGTTTCATCGACCTGGCCGCCACCGGCTACCCGCCCCAGGGCCGCCACGGAGCTGATATATACCAGTCGGTTTATCTTTTTTTCGATCGCTGCATTTACCACGTTGGCGGTGCCCTCTACATTCACCTGATAAAGCTGTTCTTTGTCTTGCGGAACAAACGACACCATCGCAGCACTATGAATAACGGCATCCATTCCTTGCATGGCCTCTTCGAGCGAAATGATATCGAGAATATCGCCTTCTACCCATTCTACCTGGTCTAGCCAGCTGCGATCGATCCAGGCAGGACGTTTGCTGCTGCGCACCAGTGCCCGTACCTTGTAGCCTTGCTGTAGCAAGGTCACCAGCAGGTACGACCCTAAGAAACCACTTGCCCCGGTTACCAGAATTTTTGTACCCATCAGGCCGATTTATATTGATAATATCCTTCGCCTGATTTCTGTCCCCACTTGCCAGTTTGCACCAATCGTTGTTGTAACGGAGAGGGGCGCAGCCGTTCGGGTTTTCCCAACTGCTCATAGACCGAGCAGCTTACCGCAAAGTTGATATCGTTTCCGATCAGGTCCATCAGCGCAAATGGACCCATCTTAAATCCGGCGCCGGTCATGATACGATCTATCTGTGCCATAGAGGCTTTTTCTTCTTCAACGAGTCTGAGCGATTCAATATAAAACGGACGTGCTACCCGGTTGACGATAAATCCCGGCGAGTCGATACAAAGAACAGGGGTCTTTTGAAAGGCCTGCATCAACTTCCAGGCCGTTTGTTGTACGACCGGTGTGGTAAAGGGAGTGGTCACTACCTCTACCAGCTTCATCAGTGTAGCGGGATTAAAGAAATGTAATCCAATGACCCGCTCCGGGTGCTGTATGGACTTTGCCATTTGGGTAATGGAGAGAGACGAGGTATTACTGGCAAAAATGCAATCACTGTGATTGAGTTCGGCCAGTTGGTTAAAGAGGGCGATCTTGGGTTCGGGCTGCTCTACGATTGCTTCTATGAAGATCTCGGCCAAACATTGGTCGATCTCATCGGTAAATGCAATGCTGGCCAGGGCCTGTGCCGCGAGGGCTTCGGTGAGCTTTCCTTTTTCTATGCTTCTGTTGAGTTCTTTTTGAAGTTGCCCCTTGGCTTTTTCGAGTGCCGCAGGTTGTAGATCAAAGAGTCGGGTATTGAATCCGGCCAGTGCGGCTGTAAGCGCAATGCCTCTTCCCATCGTGCCGGCCCCACATACTCCAATGGTGTTGATCTCCATAGCAGGCGCTTATCAGGTTGCAGCAGCGAATTGTCGTAAGAAACGTACGTCGTTCTCGCTGAACAAACGCAGGTCATTTACTCCGTATTTGAGCATGGCAGGTCTTTCTACACCTAAGCCAAAGGCGAAGCCACTGTATTTTTCAGGATCGATCCCGCAGTTGCTGAGCACATTGGGATGAACCATGCCGCATCCCAATATCTCTACCCATCCCGATTTTTTACAGACCGTGCATCCCTGTCCTTTGCAGATAAAGCAACTGATGTCCATTTCGGCGCTGGGTTCGGTAAAGGGAAAGTAAGAGGGACGAAAACGAACCTTTACGTCTGCCCCGTACATCTCCTTTACAAAAAAGTAGAGCGTTTGCTTCAGATCGGCAAACGAGACCTCTTCGTCTATGTAGAGGCCCTCTACCTGATGAAAGAAGCAATGGCTTCGGGCGCTGACCGTCTCGTTGCGAAATACACGCCCGGGCATGAGCATGCGAATGGGCAGCTTTCCTTTTTCCATTTCGCGAATCTGTACACTGCTGGTATGCGTACGCAGTACCCAATCGGGGTTCTGTTGAATGTAAAATGTATCCTGCATATCCCTGGCCGGATGATGCAAGGGTAAATTGAGTGCGCCGAAGTTGTGCCAATCGTCTTCGATCTCCGGTCCTTCTGCCACCGCAAAACCCAGTCGCTGAAAGATCGATACGATCCGATTTTTCATTAGGGTAACAGGATGACGGGATCCCAGTGGAAAGGGTTGACCGGGTAAGCTAAGGTCTATATCCGACTGATCGCTTTCGGTGGTTACAGCAGCCAGCAACTGTTCGTAATGGGCCGCCACGAACGATTTGAATTCGTTAAGCAGTTGTCCGGCTTCTTTTTTTCGTTCGGCCGGCACGTCTTTCATGGCGGTCATGAGCTGCTTTACCACGCCCTTGGTCCCAAGGTATTTGATCCGAAAGGCCTCAACCTCTTCGGGGTGGGTGGTGGTAATGCTGCCGATCTCGATGCGGAGGGCATCAATTTGTTGCCATAGATTCTCCATACGACAAAAGTAAGTCCAAACCAGCAATTAATTATCTTGCAAGTATGTCAGATCATCTTGGTATTGGCGATTTTCTGGTCCCTATCAATAAAGCGATTCTTTCGCAAGACCAGGGATATAAAGAAGGACAGATCGGTCACAGTATACAGGCCTACGAACAAGAACTTCCCGAGCTCGACGAAGCGCAGCTGGTCGTTGTAGGATGCCCCGATCATCGTGGGGCGGGTATCGATCAACATCAAACATTTGGTCCCGATGCCATTCGTCGTCAATTCTACAGTCTCTTTTACTGGCATTCCGATCTGGCATTGGCCGATGTGGGTACAATTCGTACCGGGGCGACCTTGTCCGATACCTATGCCGCACTCAGAACGGTGGTATCGGCGTTGATCGCAGAAGGAAAGACCGTGATCATTCTCGGTGGATCGCACGACCTGACCATGGCGCAGTACCAGGCCTATGCGCATCGACGCCAGTTGATCGAGGCCACGCTGGTGGATGCGCTCATTGATCTCGATAGCGATGCGGTGTTGCCTGCCGATAGTTTTTTGATGGAAATGCTTACCGGTACTCCCAATTATATTCGTCATTACAATCACATCGGATTTCAGAGTTATTTCGTGAATCCGCAGTTATTGGAGACACTCGATAAGCTTCGGTTTGATTGTTACAGGGTCGGAAACGTAAAGGAGGCGCCCGATGAAATGGAGCCCGTTATTCGCAACAGTCATTTATTCAGTTTTGATATTTCAGCTATCGCTCAGGCCTATTCGCCTGCCAGTACGATCTCTCCCAACGGATTTACGGGTGAGGAGGCCTGTACGCTTTTTCGTTATGCGGGGATGAGTCCCACGGTCAACACGGTAGGAATTTACGGATACGATCCCCGCGCCGACCGGCAAGATCTAAGTGCAAAGCAAATCGCACAAATGCTCTGGTATTTGCTCGATGGCAGAAGCCGCGGTCGTCGGGAGGCCGCCTTGCAAGAAAAGGATTCCTTTAACGAATACTACATGGCCTTTGCAGAAGTAGAGACTATTTTTCTGCAAAGTAAAAAGACCGGTCGTTGGTGGATGCAATTGCCCAACAAACAATTCATTGCCTGTAGTTATAAAGATTATCTGCTGGCCAGCAGCAACGAGATCCCTGAGCGCTGGCTTCGTGCGCAGGAACGAGGATAACGACACCGCTAAATTTTTTTGATGCAACAGCAACGGAACGTTTTTTCTTTTTGGCAAGGAGGACTTTGGTTGATCCTGCTGCTGACCTCCTGCAGCACACAGTGGCAAGTACAAAAAATCGCTCATCGACAGCTCGCTAAGAACGAGGCTTTTGATAAAGCTCATTGGGGAGTGAGCATTTTGGCCGTTGATGCCAATAAGTACTGGTACGATCAAAACGGACAAAAGTATTTTGTGCCGGCCAGCAATGTAAAGATCCCCACCTGCTATGTGGCCATGAAGCATCTTGGCGATCGGCTTCCGGGAGCCATGGTGTTGGAAACGGCCGATACATTATTTGTTCAGCCTAGTGGCGATCCCAGTTTTTTGCATCCAGACTTTTCGGTACAACCCTTGCTCCAAAAGATGCGTCAGGCCAACAAACACGTTGCCCTCGCTTATTCTGTGCGTGACCGGTTCGAAGCCTATGGTAGCGGTTGGTCGTGGGATGACTATCAAGAGCCCTATCTTGCCGAGCGAAGTGCCCTGCCACTCTATGGTAACCTTGTTTATTTTGAGGCACGTGACCAGCGTTTGCATGCAACGCCTTCATTGGCGCTGCGCCCTCCCTTTTGTAAGGAGCCCATGATGCAATTGCTGGGGTCGGGTGGAAAGTTCACCCTGTCTCGCAGCCAAGATGAAAATCTCTTTTCGATCAACAGAAGTACCAAACCCTTTGGCAAGACCTCTATTCCGTACAAGACGAACAAAGGGGTTACCAATTTTATTTTTTTACAAGATACGTTGCAACAACTCGGATTGACCGCATCGGTTAGTTTACGCAGTGAGCCCATTAAAGGGCAATTGTTGCTCTCGCAGCCTACCGATTCGTTGCTTCGCCCATTGATGCACCGCAGCGATAATTTCTTTGCAGAGCAAAGCTTGCTAATGGTCAGTCAACGCTTATTGGGATACATGAGCGACCGAGCCCTGATCGATACGATGCTGGCCTCTGACCTGGCTGGTTTACCACAGCCTCCCCGTTGGGTAGATGGGTCGGGACTGAGTCGTTATAATCTTTTTACCCCGCAAGATATGGTCACGATCCTCTATCGCATGCAACGGGAGTTTGGTTGGGAGCGCATTCGCACTATATTTCCAAGCGGTAATGAGGGAACGCTTAGCGGATACTATGTTTCGGACAGCGCCTCCATCTATGCAAAAACAGGTACGTTGAGTGGCGTGGTGTCACTCAGTGGTTTTTTGCAAACAAAAAAAGGAAAATGGTTGGCTTTTTCAGTGATGGTCAACAATCATCAAACTACCGCTTCGGCCATTCGTCGTCAGATCGAGAAATTCTTAGTGGAGCTACGCTCTCGCTATTAATGGATGGACCCCATCGGTCATTTACCAAATAGCGAGGATAAATAACTATTGCTGAAGGCAAGGTAGGTAGGCTTACCATCGGGTGTTTGCCCCGGTTGCTTGCAAGCAAGCAGATCCATAACCAGTTGCCGCATCTCTTTTTGACTGAGCGTCGTACCAGCTTTGATACGGCGATGCTTGACCAGCGAGCGGATCAGTTTCTCTCGCATGGAATATCCTGCATCCGCATTGTAGTGTTTGTATTCTTCCAATAGCGACTCGATGATACTTTTTTCTTTTCCGGATTGAATAGTAGCAGGGGTGGCCTGAATAATGAATTCACCCGAACTACCGGCCTCAAGCAAAAAGCCCAAAGAGACCAGCGAAGGACAAAGCTCTGTTAACAAGGCTGCATCGGCCGGTGGCAGCGAAAGGGTAATCGGGAACATCGTTCGCTGCGCAGCGATCGGTTTTTCTGTGCTGCTTTGTTGTAATTGTTCGTATAAGATCCGCTCGTGTGCTCCTTGTTGGTCGATCAACCAAAATCCTTCGGAGGTCTGGTAGACGATATAGCTGTTGTGTAATCCCATTACGACGATCGCCTCTTCTTCGAGGGCATGCTGTAACAGCGGGGCAGCCGGTGTAGGTTCAGAGGCAGTCCAGTCGGTGGGGTAGGGTCTAAAACCTGTGGGCTGAATCAGATGCGCCTGGTTTTTTTGCGTAAAGCTTCTGAACAGGGAGCTGTCCGCTGCTCTCGTCTTATTTTCTTCGGTGAAGGGCTGTTGTATGGATGATAGTTGCTGAATGGAGGCATCCAGTTCGAAATCGAGAGTGGGGGTAATGCTGAATTGCGCCAATGCGTGCTTTACCGCAGCTTGCACAAACGCATAAACGATCTTTTCGTCTTCGAATTTTATTTCTTGCTTGGTAGGATGAACGTTGATGTCGATCTGTTGCGGATCAAGATCGATAAAGAGCACATAGAGTGGAAAATGATCGGGGGCCAACATTCCCTGAAAGGCACTCATTACCGCATGGTGCAGATACCCGCTTCTGATAAAGCGGTTATTGACAAAAAAGTATTGCTCTCCTCTTGTTTTGCGCGCTGCGTCGGGTTTACCTACAAAGCCGCGAATATTCAAATAATCGGTTTCTTCTTTAACGGTGACCAGTTTTGATTCGTAGGAGGCCCCCATCAATTGTACGATCCGTTGCTTGAGTGTACCGCTCTCTAGTTGAAAGAGTTGCTGGTTATTGGCATGCAGACTAAACGCAATGGCAGGAAAGGCCAGTGCCACCCGAGAAAACTCATCGATGATGTGACGCATTTCGGCTGCGTTGCTCTTTAGAAAATTGCGACGGGCCGGCACATTAAAGAACAAATTCTTCATGGCCACACTGGTGCCTTGCGGAGCGGCGATCGGCTCTGCTTTTACAAGTTGGCTGTTCTCGACCTCAATATAGTATCCTGTTTCGCTCTCTGCGGTGCGCGTGCGCAATTCAACTTGCGCAACGGCAGCTACCGAGGCCAGTGCCTCTCCGCGAAACCCCATGGTTTGTATACAAAACAGGTCTTCTATGCGGCTGATCTTGGAAGTGGCGTGCCTTCCGAAACAAAGTTTCGCGTCTGCTTCGTTCATCCCCTTGCCATTGTCCACTACCTGCACCAGCGACTTGCCTGCATCATTGATGATAAGTTGAATGGAGGTGGCCGATGCGTCGACCGCATTTTCGAGCAACTCCTTTACTGCGCTGGCCGGTCGCTGAATGACCTCTCCGGCGGCGATCTGATTGGCAATATGGTCGGGTAAAACGGTAATCAAGGGACTCTCTGATTGAGCCTTCAAAAATACGGCTTTGCCACCGTTCTACAGGGGGCGTCAAGATGCTTTTTTGTCTTACACGAATTGGGCGTTTTGCGGCAAGCGATTACGGTAAAAAGAGTATTTTTATTTTTCTTGTTATTAAACATCTTTTCATGAGAGCCATATTGACCATTGCCTTGTTGGGTTTTTTGTCTGTTCAGTCGGTTAAGGCCCAGTCTAATGCCACTAAGGCCCGGGCCCGTTGGGTCGACAGCGTGTTCGCAAGCCTGACCGAAGACCAGCGCATTGCGCAGTTGATGGTGATCCGGGCACATTCCAACCTGGGCCCCGAGCACATTGCTAAAGTAGAACGCGATATCATCGATTATAATGTGGGCGCCCTTTGTTTTTTTCAGGGAGGGCCTGTTCGCCAGGCACTACTCACCAATCGCTATCAGCAAATAGCGCGTACCCCCCTGATGGTCACTATCGATGGCGAATGGGGGTTGGGCATGCGTCTTGACAGTGTTACCCGATTCCCTTACCAACTTACTCTTGGTGCATTGCAAGACGAGGGTCTTGTGTACAGGATGGGAGTAGCGGTAGGAGAGCAATGCAAGCGCATCGGGGTACACGTTAACTACGCTCCGGTGGTAGACATCAATAACAATCCCGATAATCCTGTGATCGGTTTTCGCTCTTTTGGCGAAGACCTTGGTAAGGTAAGCCGCATGGGTATAGCGTATATGAAAGGGATGCAGGATGCCGGCATCATGGCTTGTGCCAAACATTTTCCAGGCCATGGCGATGTTGCTGTAGATTCTCATTACGACCTGCCGGTAATCAATAAGTCGATGACGCAGCTCGACTCGATGGAGCTGGTTCCGTTCAGGGCCATTTTTGCGGCCGGGGTAGGCAGCGTGATGATCGCGCATCTGGCCATACCCGCCATTGATACAGCCGCACAACGAGCCACCTCTATTTCGCGCAACAACGTAACGGAACTACTTCGCAACAAGCT
>DNMB01000180.1:28557-29444 GCA_003489485.1 Chitinophagaceae bacterium
ATCTCGGTCGAAGCCATCATTGCCGGAAACGACATGCTTTGTTTGCCCGCCAATGTAGGAGAATCCATCGCAGCCATCAAAGCGGCCGTACTCGATGGTCGTTTGCAGCAAAGCGATCTCGACAGTAAGGTCAAAAAGGTATTGCAAGAAAAATATAATTTGGGACTGCACCGCACACAGTTCATCGACACCACAAGACTGGTCGCCGATCTCAATGTCGCTACCGATGCAATTCGCGAAGAAGTGGCTCGTAAAAGCTTAACCATTCTTGGTAACCGTTCTTCTGCTTTTGGCTTACCCTTGCATAAAGGCGATCGCCGTATTGCCTATGTACAATTGGGAGGCACTTCGCCCGGGGTCTTTGCAAAACAACTTCAGGAGCAATTAGGGGCCGATGCGTATCAGATCTCTCATCAAGACAGCACTACCAACGTGGATAGTCTGGTGCAGTCTCTTAAGGCCAGTGGCCGATACGATCTTTTTATAGTAGGCTTGCAGGGTTTTGCCAATAAGCCCATGAATAATTTTGGCATCGGCTCTACTGCCCTTTCAGTACATAAGGCCCTCAGTGGTGATTCTACCATCAGTTTTGTATTTGGTAATGTGCAGGCCGTAAAGCATCTGTGTGATGCTCGCTTGTTGGTCGCTGCCTATCAAGATGATGACATTAGCCAATCGGTCGCTGCCCAGTGGCTGATGGGAGAGTTCGCTGCAAAAGGGATCTTGCCTGTCTCGGTTTGTTCGTATCCCTTCGGAGCAGGCATTCAAGAAAAGTTTGTTCCGGTTTCCGCAAACAGAAAGACCGCAGCCTTTCGCAAGGTTGAGGCGACCATCAACACTGCCATTGCGCAAAAAGCATTTCCGGGTTGTGTGGTCATGGCCGTGCA
>DNMB01000180.1:29827-30453 GCA_003489485.1 Chitinophagaceae bacterium
ATGCCCGAGAGTATTTTCGATCTGGCATCCGTTACCAAGATCTCTGCTACCACGGTGGCCATCATGAAACTCTACGAAGAAGGAAAGATAAAGTTGGAAGGTCGTTTGGGAGACTATCTTCCCTGGGTGCGCGGCTCCAACAAACAAGATCTGGTTCTGCGTGATATTCTTTTGCACCAGGCCGGATTGGTTCCATTCATTCCTTTTTACAAAGAGACCATCACTGCTTCGGGAGCGCCCGATACCAGTATTTTTTCTGCCGTATCTCGCCCGGGTTTCAGCGTTCGCGTTGCAGAGAACCTATATGTTCGCAACAATTGGCAAGACACGATCCGCCAGCGCATCTTACAAAGCCCGTTAGGCCCGAGCGGTAATTATGTATACAGCGATAATGATTTTATTTTTCTGGGATCCATCGTAGAACAATTGTCCGGACAATCACTCGAGTCGTATTGTCAAGATCATTTTTACCGTCCTATGGGGATGTACGCTACCGGGTTCAAACCACGTGACCGATTTACGGTAGATCGTCTGGTGCCCACAGAGACCGAGAAACACTTTCGCCGTCAAACAACGCGCGGTGATGTGCACGATGAGGGAGCAGCGCTCATGGGAGGAATAGCCGG
>DNMB01000061.1 GCA_003489485.1 Chitinophagaceae bacterium
ATCGGTGATCACCTTGCTGATAAACTATTTTCCGACAGACCGTCAAAGCGCGGAGGCCCCCAAGATCGCTTCGTATGCATGGGGCAAGGATTACCACCATGTGATCAAAAAAAAGCTGCAACAATTTCTATTCGAGTTACAATCTTCGGTAGGTGATATTACCGGAAGAGGCTTTGTTGACTCAGCCCCCGTGCTGGAAAGAACGTGGGCCCAACGCAGCGGATTAGGGTGGGTCGGCAAAAACGGTAACCTCATCAACAAACAAAATGGTTCGTTCTTTTTTATTGCAACACTCATTACTGACCTTGCCTTAGAATACGACGATCCCTTTGCCAGAGACTATTGCGGAAGTTGTACCCGCTGCATCGATGCCTGCCCCACCGAAGCGATCTTACCCGACAAGACCATAGATGCCAAAAAATGTATCTCTTACTACACCATCGAGCTTAAGGACCAGCTACTACCCAGCGAGGCCAAAGGAAAAATGGATAACTGGATGTTTGGCTGTGACACGTGCCAGAGCGTCTGCCCCTGGAATCGATTCAGTACACCTCATCACGAAACGGAATTTGAACCGCTGGCCGATATTTTAAATCTGAGCACTCGCGAATGGATGGCAATGACAGAAGACACCTTTAAGAAAACATTCAAGGATTCGCCGCTGATGCGACCCGGCTACAAAGGGATCGTTCGTAATCTTCAGTTTATGCTAGCGTCAGACTGAGCTTGCTGTTGGAGTTGCTTTAACCCCCGCTCCATTACGGAGCCAAATTTATTTTCGAGCAGTAGACTCGAAAATCGCTCCCACGGATACCAATCAAAATAAAAGTTCATGTACCACTGCACGGTAACAATGCCGGATGCAGCACCCAGTAACTTAAACCCCATATCACCATCGACAGTTGCAGTTTGAAGTCCCTGCACCACAATGGTGCTGTCGCTTAAGCTGCGAATGGTAAGCATATTTCCATTGGGCATGGCAATGCCGGCTACGCGATCATTCTTTTTTACCAGTGGCAGGCTGTCTGCACCCGGAAACCACTGCTGCCACCGAGCAGGGCTTGCCAGCAACGCATGAACAGTGGCACGGGGAGCCTGCACGTTCACTGCCCTAGATATGGTAACATGTGAGGGCAAAAACAATCCGAGACCCGTGACCAATAAAAACAAAAGCAAAATGCTCAGCAAAAAAAACAGTATTCCACGCATAGTAACATTCTATTATTCCCAACGAAGCAGTCGAGACAGTACACCATAGACAAGCACCATCCAGATCAGTAAGATACCGAACTCTTTGCCGCAATCGAGCCATCCCAATCCCTCGAAAGAGATCTTTCGAATGGCATCATTGAATTGCTTCAAAGGCATGATCTCACAGACGCGTTGCAGCCACAGAGGAAAGACCTCTACCGAAAAAAATGTTCCCGATAGTAACATCTGAGGAAGTGCAAAAAGATTTATTAGCAAAGGGATGGTGGCATCCGTCTTGGCAATACTGCTAAAGATCAGACCCACTCCCATCAATAACAGCAGCATTAGGATGGTAAAAGAAACGATCTGTATCACACTGATCCAGCCTTGCTGCAATGTAAAGTCAAGTACCCAATGACCGAAGAGTAATAATACCAGTACGCTCAGCAACTGAAATGAAATGCGACTAACGCCAATACCGACCAAGATATTGATCCGGTGCACGGGGGTGGCAAAAAATCGTTTGAGTACCCCTTGTTCACGCAGTCCAAAAAAAGTAAAGGCGATGCCAAATAGCGTGGAAAATAGAATAGAAAATCCCAGCTGTCCAGGCAGTACAAAATCGATGGGAAGATACTTTCTGACCTCACGTATAACAGGACGATCGATTGAAACACTTCCAGCGGGTAGCGAAGCCACCTGCTGGCGAAGTCTGATGTAATCCAAGAGATCCAAAAACGGAGCGATCGTGGGCCCACTGGCCGTGGTAGAGAAAAACTGAACCCGGATGGAGCCGAGATCGGTGGAGTCTACAGAAGGTGTGGTCGTCAGCCGTAGTGTTCCGGTCAGTCTTCCTTTGATGAGTTCCTTTTCGAGCTGTGCGCTGTCAGAGAACGTGACAAGTTGTACAGAAGGATTTTTTTGCAGCGCGAGATAGAATGCGTTCGTGGTATCAGAGCCAGGGAGCACCGCGATCTTGTATGCGGTGGTACGACCCGAACCAAAGGCAGAAAAGATCAGCACAAAAACAATGGGAAAAATAATACTAAAGACAATGGCGATGGGATTAGCAAAGATGGCCCTGAATCCAGCGCGGGTCATGGCCCTAAGGGCAGTCCATTGGCTGTAAGAGGGATCCAATTGATTGTGCATTCACAAATGTATTTTAATTTAATGAGCTTTACTAACCAGGTTGGCCGCATACAGCAAGGCTCGCACTCATACCCTTAGACCCGGCAGCCCTTACCAATTGATCGACTTTTCCACAAAAAAAATGCGTCTCCGGCCCGGGGGGCGAATTGAATTATCTTGCAGTCTATCCATGCAGTACCAGTTCATAACAATTGAGGGAAATATAGGCGCCGGTAAGACCACGCTGGCGCAATTGCTCAGCCGGCATTTTAAATCCAGATTGATATTGGAAGAGTTTGCAGATAACCCTTTTTTGCCCAAATTCTACGAAAACCCCGGACAATACGCATTTCCTGTAGAGCTCTTTTTTATGGCTGAGCGCTACAAACAATTAAAAGAGTTACTGCAACAACAGGACCTTTTTAAAGAACTTACGATTTCGGATTATCTGTTTACCAAATGCCTGCTCTTCGCAAAAGTAACCCTTCCCGAAGATGAACTCAGGCTCTACCAGCGATTGTTCGATATCATCCATCAGCAACTTTTACAACCCGATCTGCTCATCTACTTGCAAGCACCGGTCACAAAACTGCAAGAGAACATCCGAAAACGAAACCGCCCCTACGAACAAAGTATCACCGATCAGTACTTGGAAAAACTGCAAGACACTTATGCAAACTTCATTAGACAACAACCTGCCCGTACGCTGGTAGTGGACGTAACCCATGCAGATTTTTTACATAATGATGCCCACCTACAAACCATTATCGACGCCATAGAGAAAGAACGTCCAGAAGGTTTGCATTATATTCAACTATCATGAGCCATTCCCAACCTGGTAAGCCCCTTTTTAAACAGATCATCAATAAGGAATTCACGCTCTTTATCGTAGCCCGTATTTTATTCATCGCGGGACTGCGAATGACACCGGTTCTTTTGGGCTGGCGGCTTTATGAGATCACGGGCAGTAAACTGGCATTGGGAATGCTGGGGCTGTCCGAAGTGATCCCAGCCATTGCACTGGCACTTCCCGCCGGTGTACGGGTAGACAAAAGCAACAAGCAACGCCTGCTGACCATTTGCATGACGCTTTATTTACTCCTGATGATGGCGCTGGCCTTGATCACCTCCGAATGGATGCGCTCGCACTACACGACACAGGTCATCGAATGGAGCATCTATTTTATTATGGCCGCAACCGGAGCCGTGCGTGCTTATTCAGGTGCAGGCTTCAATGCTTTTTTAGCGCAGCTGGTACCCGCCGATGCGTTGGTCAAAGCTGCCTCCATCAATAGTATGATCTGGTTGATGGCGGCAGTAGCCGGACCCGCGCTGGCAGGCCTGTTAATGGGATACACCAACATCACCATTGCCTTTATCCCGGTGTTAGGGCTGAACCTGATCGCCATTTTGCTTTTTATGCAGATCGCACCCAAACCCATCAGCTGGCAAGGTGGATCACGCACCTGGGAAGGCGTACTCGAAGGGGTCCGTTTCGTGTGGAGACAAAAAGCACTTTTCGGCGCTATGAGTCTCGACATGTTCGCTGTTTTATTTGGAGGGGCGGTGGCGCTGCTGCCTGCGTTTGCCAATGACATTTTACACGTGGGGCCACAAGGACTGGGCTGGTTGGTCGCGGCCACCTACCTTGGAAATTTCATAGCCATTGCTTGGCTGACCCGCTACCCCATGCAAAAGAAGCAGGGAAAAAAATTACTGTTCGCCGTTGGTGGATTCGGGGTTTGCATTTTGCTTTTTGCCTTGTCCAGTAATTTTTGGCTGAGCTTTTTTGCCTTGCTGGTCTCGGGTCTGTTCGATGGGGTGAGTGTGATCATCAGAGGTACGGTCGTCCAATTATTTGTACCCGACGACATGCGAGGAAGGGTCTCTGCCGTTAACTCCATGTTCATAAACTCCTCCAACGAGCTGGGGCAATTCGAAAGCGGTGTGGCAGCAGCGGCCATGGGGCTCGTTCCCTCCGTGATCTTTGGAGGATGCATGACCTTGCTCATCACCGCAGTGACCTGGTTTAAAGCGCCCACGCTTCGGAAATTCGAATACTAACGCTGCTTCTTAGCGGGTGGGAATGGTTTGCATCAATCTTTCGAGCACATAGTAGGTGATCGGACAAAAACTGCTGTTCTTTTTGGTAAGTGCCGCTCGTTTGACCAATACATCTTCGTCGGTATATGGAAAACGGCTGCAATCGGAGGGGCGATTCTCGTATATACTGCAGTGATTGTCGGCCCCAAGGAACGGACAAGGAAGAGAGCGCGCTACATAATCGCCGTCTTCGTCGACCCGCAGATAGGTCTCAATAAAAACACTCTCCTTTAATTTTAACAGACGACTGATGCGCTTAATGTCGGGGGTCTTGAACCGGGGCGAATACCCCTTACAACAGTTGGCACACTGCAAACAGTCAACTTTGTCAAAGGCTTCGTCATGAAGTGCCGACTGATGTTTCAACACCTGCTGCAAAGGCACCTTATTCAGGAACTGCTGGTAGAGCTTCTGACGATCCGCCGACTTCTTTTCCCAATTATGCAAAAGTTCTTGAGACATGGTGCAAAGAAATGAACTTAACCGCTTATCCCCAATTTAACCCAACAAGCGCTCAGTGTGAGTGCATGGCCGTACCTTTGCAACCTATACTATTAACCTTGTATTTATATGAATTTGCTCTCGTTGCAATCCAATGAATTCAGTACGCGTCACAATGGCTCGGCCGCCCAAGAAAAAGAGATGCTGGCCGTCGTGGGCGAATCACAACTTGCCTCGCTGATCGATAAAACAGTTCCGGCCACCATTCGCATGAGCAGAAGCCTGAACGTGCCCGCTGCACTCAGCGAGTACCAATACCTGCAACACATTCAAGAAGTTGGTAAACAAAACCAGGTATGGAAGAATTTCATAGGACAAGGATACTACCCCACCATCACCCCCTCGGTGATCTTGCGCAATATTTTCGAAAACCCGGGTTGGTACACACAGTATACGCCCTACCAGGCAGAGATCGCACAAGGAAGGCTGGAAAGTCTGCTCAATTATCAAACCATGGTCAGCGATCTTACGGGGCTCCCGATCGCCAACGCCTCTTTACTCGATGAAGCCACCGCTGCGGCCGAGGCCATGACAATGTTATTTAACGCGCTCAACCGGCAAGACCATATTGAGCGACCCAAGTTTTTTGTAGATGCCGAGCTGTTTCCTCAAACGATAGACCTGCTTCGCACCCGTGCCGTACCCGTTAACATAGAGATCGTGATCGGCAACTACCAGCAAGCCGCTGTAGACAAGACTTATTTTGGAGCCATCGTTCAATACCCCAACAATAAAGGATCGGTAGAAGATTATAGATCGTTCATAGAGCAAGTACACCAACAAGGAGCTTATGTGGTCATGGCTACCGACCTACTGGCCCTGACGCTTCTTACCCCTCCCGGTGAGCTAGGCGCCGATGTGGCCGTGGGCTCCAGCCAACGCTTTGGCATTCCGCTCGGGTACGGTGGACCGCATGCCGCTTTCTTTGCGGCCAAAGATGAATTTAAAAGAAGTATACCGGGGCGCATCATTGGCATCAGCATCGATGCCAAAGGAAAAAGAGCACTGCGCATGGCCTTGCAAACGCGTGAGCAACACATCAAGCGCGAAAAGGCCACCTCGAATATTTGTACCGCACAAGCGCTACTGGCCAATATGGCCGCTATGTACGCCGTTTACCATGGTCCCGATGGACTGAAGCGAATCGCCATGCGTGTAGCGGGCTTTACCCGTGCACTCGCTACCACTCTTCAAAAAGGCGGCTATGAGCTAGCTGCTAGCAGCCACTTTGATACCATCGTCGTTACCACCGACAAACAAAAGATCATTCGAACAAAGGCCGCTGAGCATCGCCTTAACTTCCGCTATCTAAACGATCGCCAGATCGGTATTACCCTCGATGAAACAACCGATGCCTCCACTGTGGCATTAATAGCAAGCTGTTTCGTAAATGCCGCCAGTGAGTTTGCATCGCTTGATGAGAATACGGTATTGGGATCGATCCCTGCTTCTTTGTTAAGGACCAGCACCTACCTGACCCATCCGGTATTCAATACGCACCGAAGCGAAAGTCAGATGATGCGCTACATCAAACAGCTCGAGAACCGCGATCTTTCGTTGAACACCTCGATGATCTCGCTTGGTAGCTGCACGATGAAGTTGAACGCCGCTACCGAGATGATGCCACTCAGCTGGCCCGAGTGGAGCAGCATTCATCCCTTCGCCCCGGCTGAGCAAGCAAAAGGATACCAGTACGTGATCGATCAGTTAAGCCAATACCTATGCGATATAACCGCCTTTGATGCTTGCAGCATGCAACCTAATAGCGGTGCGCAGGGAGAGTACGCAGGCCTGCTGACCATTCGTGCATTTCATGAGGCCAATGGCGAACCACATCGTAATGTGATGCTGATCCCTATCTCTGCGCACGGCACCAATCCGGCCTCTGCCGTGATGGCCGGCATGAAGGTGGTCGTAGTAAAGGCACTTGACAACGGATACATAGACATGGACGATCTGACTGCCAAGGCAAATCAATACAGTAAAGAGCTTTCCGGAATCATGATCACCTACCCCAGTACCTATGGGGTATACGAAGAGACAGTTAAAGACATTACAAGCATCATTCACCAACACGGTGGTCAAGTATACATGGACGGCGCCAACATGAATGCGCAAGTGGGTCTCACGGCACCGGGTCTCATTGGAGCGGATGTATGTCACCTGAATCTGCACAAGACCTT
>DNMB01000052.1:0-6985 GCA_003489485.1 Chitinophagaceae bacterium
CCGTAATGCAAGCTCCTCGTCTCGAGAAGATCTGCATTAACCGTGGTGTGAATGGTGCGGTATCCGACAAAAAGATGATAGATATCGCCATCGACGAGCTGACCACCATTGCCGGACAAAAGGCCGTGCCTACGATGTCTAAAAAAGATATCTCAAACTTCAAGCTGCGTAAGAACATGCCCATCGGTGCCAAGGTGACCCTGCGCGGCAACAGAATGTACGAATTTCTCGATCGTTTGATCGCTGTGGCGCTGCCTCGCGTACGTGATTTCAAGGGAGTGAACGATAAGTCATTCGACGGACGCGGTAACTACACCCTGGGTGTGACCGAGCAGATCATCTTCCCTGAGATCGATATCGACAAAGTAAATAAGATCACGGGTATGGATATCACTTTCGTGACCACGGCCAATTCCGATCAGGAGGCCTACGAGTTACTGAAAGAGCTGGGCATGCCTTTCAAAAACGCTAAAACAACTAATTAAATAGCATAACAACATGGCAAAAACATCCGTAAAAGCCAGACAGCGTAAGCGCGAACAAATGGTAGATCATTTTGCTGCCAAGCGCGAGGCCTTGAAAAAGGCAGGTGATTGGAAAGCACTCGACGAGTTGCCTCGTAATGGCTCTAAGGTGCGTCTTAAGAACCGCTGTCAGCTTACAGGTCGTCCCAAGGGATATGTCCGTTATTTCGGCATCTCTCGTGTGGCCCTGCGCGACATGGCACTGAATGGAAAGATCCCCGGGCTCAAAAAAGCAAGCTGGTAATCCTTTAAAAAACGTATTATGGTAACAGATCCTATAGCAGACTTTCTGACAAGAATCCGTAACGCCCAGATGGCAGGACATCGCGTAGTCGATATTCCGGCCTCTAATCTGAAGAAGCGTATGACGGAGATCCTCTACAACCAGGGGTATATCCTGAAGTACAAATTCGAGGACGACAACAAACAAGGCGTCATCAAGATCGCCTTAAAGTACGATCCCGCCACCAAGCAACCTGCCATTCAGCGCATGGAGCGGATCAGCCGTCCCGGTCTTCGTCAGTATGCGAAGCCTGCCGATTTTCGTCGTGTTAAATCCGGATTGGGTGTAGCCATCGTGTCTACTTCGAAGGGAGTGATGACCGACAAAGACGCCAAGGCCCAAAATGTAGGGGGAGAAATACTCTGTCACATCTATTAAAAAATAATTGACTATGTCTCGTATAGGTAAAAAAGCGGTAACTGTTCCTTCGGGTGTAACCATCACGGTCGGCAAAGACAATGTGCTCGCCGTTAAAGGTCCCAAAGGAGAACTCAAGCAGACCATCGATCGTGATATCACCGTAGAGGTGAAAGACGGACAAGTGAACTTCGTTCGCCCTACCGATCAGATCCGTCATCGCGCTTTGCACGGACTGTATCGTGCGCTCGTTGCGAACCTTGTTAAGGGTGTTACGGAAGGTTACGAAAGAAAGCTCGAGTTGATCGGGGTAGGTTTCAAAGCTTCCAACGCCGGTAACGTTCTCGATCTGACGTTGGGTTACTCGCACAACATCATCTTCGAAGTTCCCAAAGAGATCAAGGTGGCCACGGCTCAAGAGAAAGGGCAAAACCCCATCATCACCCTCGAGGGAATCGATAAGCAGCTGATCGGACAAGTTGCCGCCAAATTGCGCAGCTTGCGTAAGCCGGAGCCTTACAAGGGCAAGGGTGTTCGCTATGTCGGCGAAGTAGTTCGCAAGAAGGCCGGTAAAGCAGCAGGTAAATAATCTAGTAACAAGCAGACTTAAATTCTTATATCGATGACACCACAATTTAAAACCCAGCGCAGACAGAACATACGCTATCGTATTCGTCGCAAGATCAGTGGCACGGCCGCGAAGCCTCGTCTCTCTATCTTTCGCAGCAATGCTGATATCTATGCCCAGCTGATCGACGATGCCAGTGGTCAAACACTTGCTTCAGCTTCGTCTCGCGACAAGGACATCTCCGCGCAAAAGGGTACCAAGATCGAGAAGAGTAAACTGGTCGGTGCGGCCATTGCCCGCAAGGCAGGAGAGCTCAACATCACCGACGTTACTTTCGACCGCGGCGGCTATCTGTATCACGGACGCGTAAAGTCTGTGGCCGATGGAGCCCGTGAGGGAGGATTAAAGTTCTAATAGAACGAAATTTAAAAAGACAAAAAAAACATACATGTCAAAACTCAATGTAAACAGGGTGAAGGCCGGCGACCTGGAGCTGAAAGACAAAGTGGTTGCCATTAACCGCGTGGTCAAGACCACCAAGGGCGGACGCGCTTTCAGTTTCTCTGCCCTCGTAGTGGTGGGTAATGGAAACGGTGTGGTAGGTCATGGTCTTGGTAAGGCCAAAGAGGTGCAAGAAGCCATCACCAAGGGTATTGAAGATGCCAAAAAGAATCTGATCAAGGTTCCTGTCATGAAGGGCACCGTTCCGCATGACCAGTGGGCCAAGGAGGGCGCTGCCAAAGTGCTTATTAAGCCTGCTGCCCATGGTACCGGTGTAATCGCCGGAGGTTCTATGCGCGCCGTACTGGAAAGTGCGGGGGTAACCGACGTACTGGCTAAATCATTGGGATCGGCCAATCCACACAACGTGGTCAAAGCCACCTTTAAGGCACTGGCCATGCTGCGCGAGCCCATCCAAGTGGCCAAGACACGTACCATTGGTCTGAAGAAAGTATTTAACGGATAAAATCAGTAACATGAAGAAGATAAAGGTAACATTGGTAAAGAGTCCCATTGATCGTCCGGAGCGCCAGAAACTGACGCTGCAGGCACTGGGCCTGAACAAAACCAATTCTTCTCGCGAATTAGAGGCAACGCCTCAGATATTGGGCATGGTGCGTAAAGTAACTCACCTGGTCAAAGTAGAAGAATCCAAGTAAACGGAACGACCCGCAGGGGTCATTCCCATTTTTAAGCGAGCCCCGTCTTCAATTGCTTTCGGGGCGATAAGTAAACAATAAAAGCCATGAAACTTCATCAGTTAAAGCCCGCCAAAGGAGCTACTCACAAAACAAAGCGTGTCGGCCGCGGAGATGGTTCCGGACACGGTGGTACATCAACCAAAGGAACCAAAGGTGCGCAGAGCCGTACCGGTTTTAAGAGCAAGATGGCCCACGAGGGAGGGCAGATGCCTATTCAGCGTCGTGTGCCCAAGCGCGGATTCAAGAATCCTCATCGCGTTTCGTACAAAGTATTCAACCTTGGACAGATCGAGCAGTTGGCCGCCAAGTACAACATTACCGAGTTCTCATTGGAGAATCTTTACATCAATGGACTGATCGCGCAGACCGATTTGGTCAAATTGCTCGGTAACGGAGAGCTCAAAGGAAAATACAGCTTCCGTATCAATGCCGTAAGCGAAAAAGCCAAGGCTGCCGTAGAGGCTGCCGGCGGTACGGTCGAAATCGTAAAATAAATTAGCGGACTAAAATACCTATAGCCCCGTGAAGAAATTTTTTCAAACACTAAAGAACATCTGGAGCATCGAAGAGTTGCGCGGCAAGATATTGTTCACCTTGCTGATGATCACGATCTATCGGATCGGGGCGCACATTGCTTTGCCCGGTATCGACCCTGTTAAACTATCGGCCACTGCCGAGAACAGCACCGGAATTCTGGGGCTGATCGATGCCTTCTCCGGAGGAGCCTTTAACCAGGCCTCCATCTTTGCATTGGGGATCATGCCCTATATCTCTGCCTCTATCTTCGTACAGCTGTTGACCGTTCTGGTACCACGCTTTCAGAAGATGCAAAAAGAGGGCGAGAGCGGAAGAAAAAAGATCAACCAATACACCCGTTATCTCACTGTGGTGGTAACCTTGTTGCAGGCCTCTGCCTATGTGACCTACCTGCAAGGATTAACGCAGCAGGGTGGAGGGATCCTACCCGGATTTGCTCCTTACTTCTGGCTCACCACCGTGGTGGTGCTTACCGCCGGTACCCTTTTTGTTATGTGGATGGGAGAAAAGATCACCGATAAAGGTCTTGGTAACGGAACCTCTTTGATCATCATGATCGGTATCTTGGCCCGTCTGCCTCAATCTTTCTTGCAAGAGCTTAGTGCCAAGTCGGTCCGTAATGGTCAGATCTTGGTTTTCATTGTAGAAATGGCCGTTCTCGTTGCCATCATCATGGGTTGTATCTTGTTGGTACAGGGTGTTCGGAAAGTGCCCGTTAACTATGCCAAGCAAATAGTGGGTAACCGCCAGTTCGGTGGCGCCCGTCAGTTCTTGCCGCTCAAGGTCAACAGTGCCGGGGTTATGCCTATCATCTTTGCACAGGCTATTATTTTTATTCCAACCATTTTTGCCAATTACAATACACAGAATAATGCCTTTTTGCAGGCCATTACCGACCAGAGTAACATTTGGTATATGGTCATCTATTCTGTTGTAGTGATCGGTTTCACCTTTTTGTATACGGCTCTTATTTTTAATCCCAAGCAGATCGCCGATAACCTGAAGCAGAACAATGGATTCGTGCCTGGTGTAAAGCCCGGCCAACCCACTGCTGACTACATTGGAGCTATCATGGACCGGATCACTTTTCCCGGTGCGATCTTGCTGGCGCTAGTGGGTATTTTGCCCGGTATTGCCGAGCGTCTGGGCGTAACGCAACAATTCTCTACCTTCTTTGGAGGTACTTCCTTGCTCATTATGGTGGGAGTAATTCTCGATACGTTGCAGCAGATCGAAACACAGTTGCTCATGCGTCAATACGATGGGTTGATGAAAAGCGGTCGTATTCAGGGTCGCCAGACCTCTGCTCCCGTAGATATGTAACAGATTGTTTTTTGTGAATAGCAAGCCCGGTCGGTAAAACGGCCGGGTTTTGTTTTTTTAGAAGATATTTGCAGCCATGATCATCAAGTCAGCCACAGAGATAGAGCAAATGCGGCAATCGGCCCTGCTGGTAAGCCGCGCATTGACCGAAGTGGCTAGCGTGCTTCGTCCGGGCATTACTACCTTGTGGCTCGACACTATGATCGGTACGTTCATCCGCGACTGCGGAGCAATCCCGTCTTTTTTGAATTATCATGGCTATCCGTATAATTCTTGTTTGTCGGTCAATGATGTGGTGGTGCATGGATTCCCCACTAACAAGGAATTGCAAGAAGGCGATATCATCTCTGTCGATATCGGAGTGTTATATCAAGGCTGGCACGGCGATCATGCCTATTGTTTCGCCATTGGCGATCCGGGTCCGGAGGTCGTGCAATTGATACGAGTCACCAAGGAGTCGCTTTATTTGGGTATCGAAAAAGCCATTGCAGGAAACCGGGTGGGCGATATCTCGTTTGCCATTCAGTCACACACCGAAAAAAAGCATGGCTACGGCGTGGTCAGAGAATTGGTCGGGCATGGCCTGGGTCGGGATTTGCACGAAGATCCACAGGTGCCTAACTATGGAAAAAGAGGTACGGGGCCCAAGCTGAAAGAGGGCGTGGTGCTGGCCATTGAGCCGATGATCAATCTGGGAAAAAAAGAAGTATACACCGCATCGGATGGCTGGACGGTACGGACCAAAGACGGAAAGCCATCTGTTCATTTTGAGCATGATGTATGCGTGCAAAAAGATCGCGCCGATATCTTATCGGATTATAGCGCCATAGAAGCTGCTGAGAAAGCCAATGCCAATCTCTTTGCATGAGCGTGCCGCATACAAAAACGCTGGTAGTGGTAGGAGGCGGGGCCGCCGGTCTATTTTGCGCGGTCAATGCAGCTCGCTTGGCGCCTTCACTCAGCGTCGTATTACTTGAGAAGTCAAATAAATTACTATCGAAGGTCAAGATAAGCGGAGGAGGACGTTGCAATGTTACGCACGCTTGTTTTGACCGTGATCGGTTGCCGGGATTTTATCCGCGCGGCACCCAATTCGTAAAGCGTTACCAGCATTCATTCTTTACGACCGATACGATCGAGTGGTTTGCCGAGCGAAAGGTGAAGCTGAAGACCGAGACCGACGGCAGAATGTTTCCGGTAACGGATAGCTCACAGACCATTATCGATACGCTGCTACAAGAAGCCACTCTTCATAGGGTAGCGATCCGTTTGCAAACGGGGGTACGCGCTGTTGAGCCGCAGGGCGATCGGCTCGCCGTGCACACGCTTAACGGAGAGTCACTTTTTGCCGACTATTGCTGTATTGCCTGTGGGGGATTTTCTCAGCCCGCTTCTTTTGATTTTATCCGTGCACTTGGCCATACCATTGAAGATCCGGTGCCCTCTCTTTTTACATTCAATGCACCTCGTCATCCGATCGTTTCGTTACAGGGCGTATCCGTTCAGGAGGTGAGCGTCAAGATCAGCGGAACCAAGTTGGTGCAGACGGGCCCGGTGCTCATTACCCATTGGGGATTGAGCGGTCCGGCCGTCTTGAAGTTGAGCGCTTACGGCGCGCGCGAGTTGGCGAAAAAAAATTATTCTTTCGACATTCAGGTAAACTGGTTGGCCGCATCGGGTCACACGGCTGTTACGCTATCCTCTTTTTTTTCTGAGCAGCGATTGCTGCATCCCACACAGAAGATCAGCAATGGAAAACTACAGGGGATCCCGCAGCGTCTCTGGGAATTCTTTTTGGAGCAAGCAGCTATCGTGGCAACACGAAGGTGGGCGGATCTGTCTCGAAAAGAAGAGAATCAACTGATTCGTCTATTGACTGATATGTCTATGCATATAGAGGGCAAGACCACCTTTAAAGAAGAATTCGTAACGGCCGGTGGTATTGAACTCTCCGGCATTGACGCGGCCACGATGATGAGTAAGCTCGTACCCAATCTTTATTTCGCGGGAGAGATCATGAACGTAGATGGCGTTACCGGCGGATTCAACTTTCAGCATGCCTGGAGCAGCGGCATGCTGGCGGCGCGCTCCATTGCCGCTTCGCTGTAGCGATCTGTTTTGGCTAATCGAACTGCGGTTTGATACGCACATAGCACCATGCGCAAAAAGGGGCCAGCACCAAAAGCATACA
>DNMB01000052.1:7352-8879 GCA_003489485.1 Chitinophagaceae bacterium
TAAATAGACAGGGTAGAGTAGTAAGAGCAAACTGCTTACCACCGAGTCGTAGTGTCCGGTCTTTTTGAAATAATGCAGTGCGATCTTTTGAATGGGTTTGTACAGTGGCCAATGTAACAGCCATCCCAGCCCGGCGGGCAACGCACAAAGAATTTTATCGATCTTGCCAACAGGCATGCCTAGTTGCTTCGAACGTGTTTTTTTATCTTGCTTGTCTATCTCATAGACCAGGGGCTGCATCCGCTGTCGTAAAAGTTGATTGAAGGTATTTAAACGTTGTCCGTCGGTGCTATCGTTTGGAACATCACTGGCGTAGATGGGTTCTCCAAAATTGATGTCGACATTTTTTCCAAATAGTCGGAACGAACTATAGTTAAGTCCTACCGGAAGCACGGCAAGCGGTATGCCTGCCTCCCAACTTTGAATGGCCAGCCGGGCGGTTCCTTTTTTTAACGGGCGAAGATGCCATTCGTTCACGCAAAGTGCTTCGCTGTAGATGGTCACGATCTGTTCTTTATCGAACAAGGCCACGCAGGCATCGAATGTCTGGTAGTTGATGGTCAAGTTGGCAACGCCCTCACTGCTGCGATACACAGGGAGTATGTTCAGTTGACGCAGCAATTTTGCGTGGGTTTTGTTTTTGAACGCATCGCCTCTTGCCAGGGCCCACACGGGTGCTTCGAACAGCAGATCCAGCAAGATGGAATCCAAAAAAGAGTTGGGATGATTGGCTGCCAACAGCAGGGGTCCGCGGCGCTTGAGCATGCCCGGATTATTGACTCGGATCCTTCTGCATAAGATCTTGATTGCCAGTCTACCAGAAAGCTTTATCAGGGCGTAGAGCAAGGGTCGATTTTTAGTGAAAATAGCAATAATAGCCTTATCTTTGCCACCCCGAAATAAAACCCTCGGGAAAGCTATCATGTTTGAAAACAAAATTACCAAACAATTAAACGCTGATGCACAGGAGCACGCTACCGAAAATCCGGCGGCCGCTGCAGCGACAACAACTTCACCTGTGGAGAGCGTAGCAACCGCTCATGACGATTTTGACTGGAGTGTAGACAAGCGCAATGTAACCTCTTACTCCGAAGCAGAGAAAGAGAAGTATCACAAAGTGTATGAGAATACTTTTGTGCAACTGAGCGATGGAGAACTCATCAAGGGAATCGTTGTCGGTCTTACCAAGACCGATGTGGTACTCAACATCGGATTTAAAAGCGATGGACTTATTTCTCTCAATGAATTTCGCGACCTGCCTGCATTGGCCATTGGCGATGAGGTAGAAGTGATGATCGTTGAAAAAGAAGACCGCGACGGACACTTGAATCTCAGCCGCCGCCAGGCCCGCATTACACGTGCTTGGGAGCGTATCGTTGAGGTGCACAAGACCGGCGAAGTCATTACCGGTACTGTTACTTCTAAGACCAAAGGTGGTCTGATCGTCGATGTGTTCGGTATGGAAACGTTCTTGCCCGGATCACAGATCGATGTAAAGCCTGTAACTGATTACGATCAGTTCGTGGG
>DNMB01000052.1:9270-13127 GCA_003489485.1 Chitinophagaceae bacterium
CTTATTGAAAGCGATATCGAGGCCCAGCGCGCTCAGATCATGAGCAAGCTCGAAAAAGGCCAGGTACTCGAGGGAACCGTTAAGAATATCACCGATTTCGGAGCCTTTATGGATCTGGGTGGTCTCGATGGTCTTCTCTATATCACTGACATTTCTTGGGGACGTATCGCACATCCTTCTGAAGTGCTCAAACTCGATCAGAAGATCAACGTGGTGGTACTCGACTTCGATGATGAGAAGCGCCGCATCAGCCTGGGTCTGAAGCAGCTGACCCCGCATCCTTGGGATGTATTGGGTGATGCCATCGCAGAGGGCAACGTGGTGAAGGGTCGTGTGGTCAACATCGAAGATTATGGTGCCTTCCTCGAGATCCAACCCGGTGTTGAAGGATTGGTACACGTATCAGAGATCACTTGGGCCAATACGCCTATCAATGCAAAAGAATTCTTTAAACTGGGCGATGAGCACGAAGCAAAGATCGTGACCCTCGACAAAGACAGCCGCAAGATGAGCTTGTCGATCAAGCAACTTACCGCTGATCCCTGGAACGATATCGAAACAAAATTCCCTGAGGGAAGTCGCCACGATGGTCTGGTCAAGAACATTACCAACTATGGTGTGTTCGTAGAACTGGCTCCCGGTATCGGTGGTATGATCCATATCAGCGACCTGAGCTGGCTCAAGCGCTTCAATCACCCCACTGAGTATACCAAAGTAGGGCAGCATATCGATGTGATGATTTTGGGTATCGACAAGGATAACCGCAAGTTGCAACTCGGACACAAGCAACTCGAAGAAGATCCTTGGAACCAATTGCAAGAGACCTTTGCCATTGGCACCCTGCATGAAGGATTGGTAACTCGTCGTGACGATAAAGGGGCTACCATTCAGTTGCCTTTCGGACTGGAAGGATTTGCTCCCAACCGTCATCTTGCCAAGCAAGACGGTAAGAGCATCGCTGCCGATGAAACAGCCTCATTCATGGTCATTGAGTTCGATCGCAACGAAAAGCGCATCGTGCTGTCTCATACTCGCATCTGGGAACAAGGAAAAGAAGATGAGGCTGAGCAGGTTAAGAAAGAGGCGCGTACCGATGCCGAAAAAACCAAAAAGGCAGTAAAGAACATTCAGGGTAAAGTAGAGAAAGCCACATTGGGCGACCTGGGTGTACTGGCCGATCTCAAGAAAAAAATGCAAGAGGGCGGAGAAGAAAAAGCCCCCGAATAATCCTCTTATTCACTAAGATGGTAAGGCTGCCTCGCACGAGGCAGCCTTTTTCTTTTTAAACCGATAGCGCAGGCCTTGTTATATTTGTTATCTATAACGCACCTAATGGCCACCATCAAAGACAGAGTCCTTTCCTTTAACCCGATCAGAAAGCTTGTCTTTTTTGTGGTGGGACTGGCCAGTTATCCGGGCATCGCCTGTGTCAATCGGTTGACCATCAGCGGCACTGAGCACTTAAAGAATCTACCAAGACAAAAAGTTCTTTTCGTCAGCAATCACCAAACGTATTTTGCGGATGTCATTACCTTCTTTCATATTTTCTGTGCGATCAAGTGGGGTAAGCGCAATCGGTTGGGGTTGCCTTATTATCTATTGAATCCCTTTACCAGGGTCAATTATGTTGCGGCCGTTGAGACCATGAAAAATAATTTGCTGAGCCGTTTGTTCTTGTTGGCGGGCGGCATTACGGTCAAGCGAACCTGGAGGGCAGAGGGAAAGGATGTGCGCAGAGGACTCGATCCTTCGGACACCCGAAAGATCACCCGCGCACTCGGAAAGAACTGGGTCATCACTTTTCCGCAAGGCACCACCAAGCCCTTCGCGCCCGGTCGAAAAGGCACGGCAATGATCATCAAGGAAGTTCGTCCGGTGGTCATACCGGTAGTGATCGGCGGTTTTTGGCGCGCCTTCAATAAAAAGGGATTACGTTTTAAAAAGAAAGGCACTTGTCTTAGTGTGCAATTCAAAGCGCCGTTGCAGATCGATTACGAGGCCTCCGCCGAACAGATCATGGAGCAGATCATGGATGCGATAGAGCAAAGCAAGCAATTTATGCTACAAGGTCGTCATCACCGCCTGGCTCTGGCAACCAATCCTTAATCTTTAAGAAAAAGAGCCTTGAGCTCTGCGGCATCATCAGGTTTCATCTTTCCACCCAAGATCAAGCGGAGTTGTCTGCGGCGAAGGGCTCCTTCAAATAGTTTCTTTTCTTCTTCCGTTTCGGCGATCACAGTGGGTACAGGGCGAGGTTTTCTATTGGGGTCGAGCGCTACGAACGTGTAATAGGCCTCATTGCTCTTATAGCGGTATTGTTGTATCAGGTCTTCTCCCCACACACGCAGGTGAATTTCCATCGAGCTATTAAAGGCGCGAGTGATCTTGGCTTCGATGTGTACGGTATTACCCAGCTTAATGGGGTTTTCGAAAGAAATATTGTCGACAGATGCGGTTACGCAGGGAACGTTACAATGTTTTTGGGCAGCCAGTGCCGCTGCAATATCCATCCAGTACATCAGTCTTCCACCCATTAGATTACCGAACAGGTTGGTATCGTTGGGCAGCACCAGCTCTGTCATCAGGGTCAGACTGTCGATCGCTCTTTTTGCCTCCATGGTATTGTTTTCGCAAAGATAGCACTCAACGATCGATTGGCCTTTAGCAGACTGCGGCGGTTTGCAGGGGCGAAGAAGTTAGATCTTTCAAGTAAGGGGTGGCCTTTTTCCAAAAGCCAAAGAAAGAAGGATAAAAGCGTTTTACTTCGGGGAACATCCAGTCGCGGGGATCCTTGATGCCCGGAATGTGATCGTAGGCGGGATGCTCGCGGGTATAGACCGCTGGTACTTGATAGGCAAAGGGAATGTCACTGAATTCACCACAGTAGATCTGTAGGCCCTCTATGTTTGCGGCTAGTGCGATGATGAAGTCGATCACTTTTTCGCTTACAGGATGTTGCTTAAAGTGCGAGGGTTCCAACAACAACACGCGGTTGGCGGGCTCATCGGCTCGCCATTGGGGGTCAAGGTGATAATTATGAAAGATATGCAGCGGAAGCGACGGGTCGATTGTGGGCAGCGCAGTAGTGGGTAGCACTGTATGCAGCGAGGGTCTGCTGCTTTCTTTTAGCAGGTCGGGGCAATCCATAGAAGGCAGAACACTGTAGTCGTGATCGAGAAAAGTGCCTTGCTGATCGGTATTACAGTATTTATTGATGTTCTCTTGGTTGCAATAATATTTCTTTGAAGAGAAGCTGCCGGCTACCCATTGCCAACTGCAGGTGTTACTGGCCAGGTCCCCGTCGAGCAAATGATAATACATCCACTGCGAAGGAAGCTTCCAGTAGTCCTTGGCGATGTTGCAGACCAAACTGGCGGTATACATCCGCAGGTGATTGTGCATATAGCCAGTGCGGTAGAGCGTCTCAATACCTTGGTCAATGGCTTCAATGCCCGTGCAGGCATTCGCAATCGCAGCGGGCAGTTGCGAAGAGTGTAAAGGAGTTCTGTTTACCCGAATATCATCGAACATATCATCGCCCAACTGTTGCCAGACGCGCTGAAAATACTCTCTCCACGCCAGCTCTTGCAAGAATCGTTGGATCTGTTGGGTCGTATATCCTTTCGCTAGTACTGCGGCAGCAACTTGTCGGGGCGAGATCACGCCTCTGGAGATGTAGGGAGACAGATAGGTAACGTCGCCTTGTATGTAATTGCGTGTTTGGCCGTAGGCGATCGGATCTATATTGTCGATCCGGTTCCAGATAGAGGCGGTATCGGTAGGAAAAGTCATGCGTAAAAATAATAACAAGCCGCAGGTTATTTGGTTGAGTCGAGCAGTTGTAAAAAATTATTGGC
>DNMB01000151.1 GCA_003489485.1 Chitinophagaceae bacterium
ATGATCTCGAATGGTTTCGAGCATGACCAGTGTAACAGGAAGGGTCGCCGCCGGTTGAATTTTTCCGGTAGAGGTCTTTATAAAATCGGCACCCGCCGCAATGGCCAGCTGACTGGCTTTGCGCACTTCGTCCAAAGAGCCCAGTTCGCCTGTTTCCAATATCACCTTTAACCGGGCCGGTCCGCAGGCGGCCTTGATGGCGGCGATCTCATCAAATACATAAGCGTATTCGCCAGCTAAAAATTTGCCGCGGCTAATCACCATATCGATCTCGTCAGCGCCTTGCGCTACGGCAAATCTTGTCTCGTCTAATTTAATGGATAGGCTGCTTTGTCCCGAAGGGAATGCAGTAGCCACCGAAGCGACTTTTACAGTCGATCCTTCGAGCGCTTTTTTGGCCGTCTGCACATGCGAAGGGTAAACGCAAATGGCAGCCACCGTGGGTAGCCCCTCGAAGGCGTCGTGTAAATGGAGTGCTTTAAAGCACAGCTGCTCAACTTTTCCAACGCTGTCTTTACCCTCGAGCGTGGTCAGGTCTATCATGCTCAGTGTCAATAGAAGTCCCTGCATTTTGCTCGCCGCTTTGATGCTTCGTTTGGTAAAACGTGCAGCCCTTTCTTCGGCACCCGTTTGGTCTATGGGAGGGCCCACCAACAGAGAAGGCTTAAAAACAGCAGGCCTGGCAGTTTTCATGATAGACTTTGTTGGTTAAAAATAAAACTAAATAGTTATCATTGTTGCCCGTTTCTGCTAACTTTCATAAAAAACCAAACATGGCCTATAATAGAATTCTATGTCTCCTGCTGTTGCTATGCAGTGGACAGCTGCTAATGGCACAAGCCACCTTTCCGGAAAATGGAGTGGCCGACCCTCGAGTGGGTTATTACGCATTTACACATGCCACGCTGGTAAAGGATGCCTCGACCACTCTTACCGATGCGACCCTTGTCATCAAAGACGGCCGCATCGTAGCCGTGGGTTCGGGCTTACCCGTTCCGACTGGTGCCGTTGCCATCGATTGCAAAGGCAAATACATCTACCCCTCTTTTATTGACCTTTACGCCGAATACGGTATCCCTTCTGCCACTCGCACGCCGGGTGGTGGTGGAGGCGGGGGCTTCGATTTCTTGAGGCCCTCTCAACTAGAGTCCAATCAAAAAGGTCCGTATGGTTGGAACCAGGCAATTCGCAGCGATGTGCAGGCGCATACTCAGTTTGCCGCAGACGACAGCAAGGCAAAATCTCTTCGTGAGCTGGGCTTCGGCACCGTGCTGACCCACGTGCGCGATGGAATAGCAAGAGGAACCGGTGTAGCGGTCACACTGGCCAATGAAAAAGAGAATCTTATTATCTTAAAAGACAAGGCATCTGCTCATTACTCATTCAATAAAGGCAGTTCGCAGCAAAGCTATCCCAGCTCCATGATGGGTTCCATTGCGCTGCTGCGTCAAACCTTTCTAGATGCACAGTGGTACAAGACACAGCCCGCCGAAGAAGGGGTAAACCTAACGCTCAAGTCGTGGAACGAAAATCAATCGCTGCCGCAGATCTTTGAGGCTGGTGACAAATGGAATGTGTTGCGCGCAGATCGTATAGGAGACGAGTTCGGTGTTCAGTATATTATAAAAGCCGGTCAAACGGAGTACCAGCGCATCGCTGATATGAAGGCGACCAGGGCAGCCTTTATTTTACCGCTTAATTTTCCATTGGCGCAAGATGTTGAGGATCCCGCCGAAGCTCGTTTTGTAGCTCTTAACGATATGAAGCATTGGGAGCTGGCTCCCACCGGTCCTGCTGCCTTTGAGAAAGCCGGTATTCCTTTTTGTCTTACCACTTCCGATCTAAGCAACACAAGCAGCTTTACTCGCAACTTGCAAAAAGCCAGAGAATACGGGTTAAGTGATGCCGCTGCGCTAGAGGCGCTCACTCGCACACCCGCAACATTGCTGGGATTACAAGATAAAGTAGGCAGCCTCGACGTAGGCAAGATGGCCAATTTCTTGGTCACCACCGGCCCCATCTTTCAAGACAAAACATTGTTGTTGCAAAATTGGATACAGGGTATAAAATATACGATCAAAGAAGATGCCGCTGCGGCAAATGGGCTCTATCAACTTGTTGTCAACACCGCTACCGGAAAAGAGACCTACCAGCTCGAAATGAAATCTATAAGCAGTGCTAGCGTATACACAAAAGATACACTGCTTTCTAAGTTCAGCTTCGATGGTAAGCAGGTCAAGATCAGTTTTGCACCCGCTCCTGCTCGTCAGCGTCCTGCCATGCCCGATAGTGCGCGCAGGAATTTCGGCGGAGCCGCCTCCCGCTTTATGGGTGGGGCAGAACAACCCCTACCGGCCTCTGCCACTCGTTTGAGCGGTATTGCCAATGGCACAGAATGGAATGGAGTGGGCACCGACTCGCTGGGTAACCCGCTTACCTGGACTGCCACATTGGTCAAATTGAGCACACCTGCCGCTGCAGACTCGGCCAAGAAAAAAGATATGCCGCTAGTAGGAAAGGTGATCTATCCTTTTGTTCCCTTTGGATGGGAAGAGGGCAGTCAACCCAAGACAGAGACCATTCTCATCAAAAATGCAACGGTGTGGACCAACGAAAAAGAAGGAGTGCTCAAGGAAACCGATGTATTGCTCAAGGGAGGAAAAATTGCAGCGGTCGGAAAGAATTTGTCCGATCCTGAGGCCAAGGTCATCGATGGCACCGGAAAGCACGTTACGCCTGGTATCATAGACGAGCATTCTCATATTGCTGCGGCCTCCATTAACGAGGGAGGACAGTCGGTAACAAGCGAAGTGCGCATTGCCGATAATTTGAATCCGGATGATATCAATATCTATCGCCAGTTGAGCGGAGGGGTTACCACCTCTCATATCTTACACGGATCTGCCAATACCATTGGCGGACAAACCCAGTTGATCAAACTCCGTTGGGGAGCCGGCGATGAGGACCTTAAGTTCAAAGGCTGGCCCGGACAGATCAAATTTGCATTGGGTGAGAACGTAAAGCGTTCCTCTTCTCCTTTGGGCAATAATCGTTATCCCGACACAAGAATGGGCGTGGAGCAGATATTGGTCGATGCCTTTACTCGTGCCAAAGATTATCAACGTGCCTGGGCCGCGTACGAAACGAACAAGAAGGCCTACGAGAGCGCCAAGAACAAAAAAGGCCTGAGCATGCCGATTGCTCCTCGCAGAGATCTCGAACTCGACGCACTGGTAGAGATCCTTGAGAAAAAAAGATTCATTACCTGTCACTCTTACGTGCAAAGCGAGATCAACTCCGCTATGGAAGTAGCCAACCGCATGGGATATACGGTAAATACCTTTACTCATATTCTAGAAGGATACAAAGTGGCCGACAAAATGAAAGAGCATGGATCGTTCGCATCCACTTTCTCTGATTGGTGGGCCTATAAGATGGAAGTTGAAGACGCCATTCCCTACAATGCTGCGATCATGCAGCGAGTTGGCCTAACGGTCGCTATAAATAGTGATGATGCCGAGATGGCCCGTCGCTTGAACCAGGAGGCCGCCAAGATCGTCAAGTACGGTGGTGTGACCGAAGAAGAGGCTCTGAAGATGGTGACCCTCAATCCTGCCATTATGTTACATGTAGACGATAAAGTAGGAAGTCTTCGCACCGGCAAGGATGCCGACGTGGTGCTGTGGAGCGACAATCCGCTGAGCATCTACGCAAAATCGCTCCATACTATCGTTGATGGAACCATTTATTTCGATAGAGTACGCGATGAGCAGTTGCAAAAGCAAGTAGAGGCAGAGAGGCTGCGACTGGTTCGCAAAATGAACGGCGAAAAGCGCTCCGGTGCACCCACCATTCCTGCCCAACCCAGTTATCAGCTCATGCACACGTGCCACGATCATGGTCATAGCCATGGACTGCTCGTAATTGATAACGATGAAAACCAACAAGATTAAAATTGACCCTTATGCAAAAGATATTTTTATCCATTACCCTGGCTCTTTCTGTTTGTGTTTTGCAGGCGCAAGAGACCGTCTTGCCTGCCAAAGAGCAAAAGGGATCGTACTATTTGACCAACGCCACCATTCATGTGGGCAATGGCCAGGTGATCAGCAAAGGATCCATTAAAGTGACCAACGGAAAGATCGAGGCCGTTGGAAATAATATTGTAATTCCTGCCGATGCGATGGTTACCGACCTGCAGGGGCAAGACCTGTACCCTGGTTTGATCTTACCCAATAGCAGTTTAGGATTGAACGAGATCAGTTCGGTTCGCGCCACACAAGATGCCAGAGAGATCGGTGAACTCAATCCAAGCGTTCGCTCGATCGTGGCCTACAATTCTGATTCTAAAGTTATCAATACCCTTCGCTCCAATGGGATCTTGCTGGCCAATGTTGTGCCGCAGGGAAATTTCGTGGCCGGTAGTTCTTCTGTGGTGCAGTTAGATGCCTGGAACTGGGAAGATGCCGCTTATAGTACCGATGCAGGCATGCATGTATACATGCCATCGTTATTGCCTCGTCCGGCCTTTGGTGGCAGGGGAGGTGGTTTTGGTGGATTTGGCGGTGGCCAGGCTGCCGGAGATCCCGTTAAGGAAGGACTGGAAAAAATTGAAGGACTTAAATCTTTTTTCAGAGAAGCCAGTGTCTATTACCAGCTCTCATCGCCCGAGAAAACCAATCTGAAGTTCGAGGCGGTTCGTTCGTTGCTCAATAAGAAGCAGCGTCTTTATGTACATGCCAACACCGTGCGTCAGATTCTGGTGGCCCTTGACTTTGTCAAAGAATTTGGATTTGATATGGTGATCGTTGGTGGTAGTGAAAGTTACCAAGTGGCCGATCTGCTTCGTGAGCATAAGGTCTCGGTCATCTTACAACAACCTCATAGCTTGCCCACTGCCACTGATGATGATGTGGACCAGCCCTACAAGACCGCTGCGCAGTTGCAAAAGGCCGGTGTACTTTTCGCTATTTCGGATGATGACTCACAGACACGTGGGCGCAACCTTCCGTTCAATGCGGGAACCGCTGCAGCCTATGGGCTGGATAAAGAAGAGGCCCTGGCCGCCATCACGCTCAATGCAGCTCGAATTATGGGAGTGGCCGATAAAACAGGTAGTATCGAAGTGGGAAAGGATGCCAACATTGTGGTGAGCAATGGCGATCTGCTCGATATGCGCAGCAGTAATGTAACGGCAGCCTATATCCAGGGTCGTAAAATAGATCTGACCGATAAGCACAAGCTTCTCAACGATCGCTTCGAGCAGAAATACGAGATAAAGCCAAAGAAGGGATTCTGATCGTTACTCTCTTCCGTGACATTGCTTGAACTTCTTGCCACTTCCGCAAGGGCAAGGGTCATTACGGCCAATGCGGGGGCCTGCCGTTATAGGAGCGGGCCGGTCATTCTCGTTGGCCGCATAATCCTCGCCAGCCTTGTCTACTTCTTCTTTGTTGGCGCGCATCCGACTCATATCGGTTCGTTGCTGTCTTCCTTCGCGCAAGGGGGCCTCGGCGGCCTGTGCCGGCAATGCGGAACGACATAAGAAGTCAACGATATTCTTATTGAGCTCGGCCGTCATGTTTCTAAATAGCTGATAGGCCTCCATCTTATAGATCACCAATGGATCTTTTTGCTCTAGATAAGCTGTTTGTACGCTTTGCTTCAGGTCGTCCATGGCGCGCAGATGCTCTTTCCAAGCATCATCTATAACGGCCAGGGTAATGGTTTTTTCCAATGACTGGCCCAGCTCAGCGCCATCGCTTTGAATATTTTTGCTCAGGTTGACCAATACATTGTAACCTTTTCTTCCGTCGGTAAAGGGAACCACCACGTTCTCGATCTGCTGTCCTTGCGTTAGGCGAATGTTCTTGAAAACGGGAACCGATTGTTGCTGCAATATTTTTTTGTGCTCGGTATAGCGATGTGTGGCCTCACGGTAGAGTTGATCGGCCACCTTGTCGGCGTCTTCTTTTAAAAAGGCTTGTTCTGTTATGGATGTTTCCAGGCCAAAGTTCATGATACAGGCCATTTTGAAACCTTCATAATCGCCCTGCTCGCGGAACGATCCCACGAGACCCTCTGCAATAGAGGCAAATGCCGTGTCGATGTCTAGGGCAAGTCGTTCACCAAAAAGGGCATGGTTACGTCTTTTGTAAACGGCGTTACGTTGCATGTTCATAACGTCGTCGTATTCGAGCAACCGCTTGCGGATACCAAAATTGTTTTCCTCTACTTTTTTCTGTGCACGCTGAATGCTGTTGCTGATCATGCTGTGCTGAATCACATCACCTTCTTTGTATCCGAGCTTATCCATGAGTCCTGCGATTCGCTCACTGCCGAACATGCGCATCAGGTCGTCTTCTAGCGAAACATAGAATTGGCTACTGCCCGGATCGCCCTGGCGACCGGCACGGCCTCGCAGCTGTCTGTCTACCCGGCGGCTCTCGTGTCGCTCGGTACCGATGATGGCCAGCCCTCCGGCTTCTTTAACACCCGGTCCGAGTTTAATATCGGTTCCTCTACCCGCCATGTTGGTGGCGATCGTTACCGCACCGGCCAGTCCTGCCTCGGTAACCACTTGTGCTTCGCGGGCATGCTGCTTTGCGTTGAGTACGTTGTGGGGGATCTTTTTCTGTTGGAGCATCCTGCTGAGCAGTTCGCTCACCTCTACAGAAGTGGTGCCCACCAGACAGGGTCTGCCTGCATTACGAAGCGCTTCGATCTCGTCGATAACAGCCTTGTACTTTTCTCTCTTTGTCTTGTACACCAGGTCGTCGCGATCTTGACGGATCATGCTGATGTGAGTAGGAATGCTCACCACATCTAATTTGTAGATGCTCCATAACTCAGCGGCCTCCGTTTCGGCCGTACCGGTCATACCGGCCAGCTTATGATACATTCTGAAATAATTCTGCAACGTAATGGTCGCATAGGTCTGTGTGGCCGCTTCGATCTTTACATTCTCCTTTGCCTCTAGCGCCTGGTGCAGGCCGTCACTGTAGCGGCGGCCCTCCATGATACGACCGGTTTGTTCATCTACGATCTTGATGGCCCCGTCAATGATCACATACTCTACGTCTTTGGCAAAAAGTGTATAGGCCTTTAGCAGTTGTTGTACCGTATGGATCCGATCGGCTTTTTGCGAGTACTCGTTGAGTAGCGCCTCTTTTTGCTGTAAAAGTTCTTCGTTGGCGGCGGCACTTTTTTCTACCTCGGCCAACTTTACGCCAATGTCCGGCAGAACGAAGAACTCCGGATCTTCTCCGCTACGGGTAATCGCAGCCAGTCCTTTGTCGGTAAGATCTACCGAGTTGTTCTTTTCGTCAATATGAAAAAGCAGCTCTTCGTCGACCACATGCATCAATCGTTGTTGGTCCTGCAAATAATAGTTCTCGGCCTTCTGCATTTTTACTTTAATGCCGGGTTCGCTGAGGTATTTGATGACCGGCCCGTATTTGGGAAGTCCACGATGCGCACGGTACAGATAAAGTCCGCCCTCCTTAGGATCGTCTTTTCCCTCACCGATCAGCCGCTTGGCCTCGTTCAGACAATTGCGAACGATCTTTTCTTGCTCTGTGACCAGCTGCTGAATGCGGGGCTTGTGAATATGATATTGCTGGTCTTCTCCCTTGGGGACCGGACCCGAAATGATCAGTGGTGTTCTGGCATCGTCTATCAATACGGAGTCTACCTCGTCGACCATCGCAAAGTGATGCTTGCGTTGCACCATCTCTTCGGGATTGTGGACCATATTGTCGCGCAGGTAATCAAATCCAAATTCGTTGTTGGTGCCGTAGGTAATATCGGCCAGGTAGGCTTTTCTTCTCTCTTCGCTGTTGGGTTGATGCTTATCGATGCAGTCTACCGTAATGCCAAGCCATTCAAAGAGGGTGCCGTTCCACTCCTGGTCACGTCGGGCCAGGTAGTCATTTACAGTTACCAGGTGAACCCCTTGGGCAGGTAGAGCATTTAAGTAAGCAGGAAGGGTAGAGACCAAGGTTTTTCCTTCTCCCGTAGCCATCTCTGCGATCTTGCCCTGATGTAAGACTATACCCCCTATCAATTGCACATCGTAGTGAACCATGTTCCAGGTAATGCTGGCTCCGGCAGCGGTCCAGCTGTTCTGGTAGATCGCCTGATCGCCCTCGATGGTAATGTAATTTCTTTTAACGCTCAGGTCGCGGTCAAGTGCGGTGGCGGTAGAGGTGAGCGTAGAATTTTCTTTAAAGCGCCGGGCCGCCTCTTTAACAACGGCAAATGCCTCGGGCAGCAGCTCGTTGAGCACCTGTTCAATCTGCTGATTTCTCTCTTTTCGAAGTTGGTCGACCTCTTGGTAAATGGCATCTTTGCCCGTCAGGTCTTCGAAAGAGAGTTGCTCGGCCGCTTGATTCTTATCGGCGATCTCTTGGTCGATGGCTTGCAGGTGTGCCTTGATCCGCTCTCTGAATTCGCCCGTTTTGCCTCGGAGCTCATCGTTGCTCAGCTGTTGATAACTAGTAAAGAACTGGTTGATCTGGCCTACAAGAGGCTCAATTTTGCGCACGTCCTTTTCGGACTTGCTGCCGCCGAATAATTTTGACAGGTAACCTAGCATAAGTGGGCAAAGATAAGCCAAAAAAAACCCATAACTTTGCCCCCCAAATAAGCATTCATGGCAGGTCAGTTAAAGGAGGTCAGAAACCGGATCAAGTCGGTTCAGAGTACCCAGCAGATTACCAAGGCAATGAAGATGGTCAGTGCCGCAAAATTAAGACGCGCGCAAGATGCCATCGTCCAGATGAGACCCTACGCACAAAAGTTGCAGGATATGCTCACCAATATCGTGAGCAATAGCGAGGCCGGTGCCGGGATGGCCTTGGCCGCTGAGCGCCCGGTAGAAAAAGTTCTCATCATTGCCATTAGCAGTGACCGTGGATTGGCGGGTGCCTTCAATGCCAATGTGATTAAGTTGGTCAAGTCGACCATTGCTGAAAAATATGCCGGTCCTTACAGCAAAGGAAATGTGACCATTTGGAACATCGGCAAAAAAGCCTACGAGAACTTGAGCAAAGGAGCCTACAAAACGGATGCTCGTTTCAGGGATGTTTTCTTGCAGCTGAGTTTTGAAAAAGTGCAAGAAGCTGCCGCCGCAGCCATGGAGGCCTTCATGAATAAGGAGTTTGATGTAGTGGAGATCGTCTATAGCCAATTTAAAAATGCCGCCACGCAACGTTTTGTGGTAGAGCGTTACTTGCCCATCCCCCGCGTAGAAAAAAAGGAGGGTACTGTACAAGCCGATTTTATCTATGACCCTGACAAGGACGTACTGATCGCCGAGCTGATGCCCAAGATCCTCAACACACAACTTTATAAGGCGGTGCTTGACTCAAACGCTTCAGAACACGGCGCCCGTATGACGGCAATGGATAAGGCCAGCGAAAATGCCAACGAGATGTTGCGTAATCTCAAGATCTCTTACAACCGTGCCCGTCAGGCTGCCATTACCACCGAGCTGACAGAGATCGTGAGTGGTGCTGCTGCCTTGCAAGGATAAGTTGATGCCAGCGTGTTGTGAAGAACTTTTGGCCTCCATTTTGTACTAATTTGTATTTTGTTGAACCGAATTAACCATGCCAGACGTATCCGCCATCGTTCCCCATATTGAAGCGCTGATCTTTGCCAGCGATAAGCCCCTGTCTACTGCCGAGCTCACGGACCTTGTCAACAATGCCCTCGGATTTTTGGAAGATCGAATTTCTTCCGATCAAACAGAGGCCGCCTTGCAAGCCATTACCGAGAAATATGCCACGGAGTTTTATTCATTCGAGGTAATTCAAAGTGGCGGTGGCTGGCAGTTTTTGACAAAAAAAGAATTTCACAAGACCATCGCCCAACTTAATGGCGATAAATTCTTGAAGCGGCTTTCGCCTGCTTCGCTCGAGACACTCGCTATTATTGCGTACAAGCAACCCGTAACCAAAGGCGAGATTGAGTCTATTCGTGGTGTAAGTTCCGATTATGCGGTGCAGAAACTGCTGGAAAAAGAGCTGATCGTAATTGCCGGCCGTAACGAAAAGCTGCCCGGTCATCCGCTCGTTTACGCTACGTCGCGCAATTTTATGGATTACTTCGGCATCAATTCTTCCGAGGATCTTCCCACCATCAAAGAAGTGCTGGCAGAACAACTGGTTGAGCCCACTGCCATTAAGGATACCCTCCCCGAAGAAGAAGCCTGATCTTATTATCTTCGCTTTATGCCTGTTACCAGAGAAGAGTTGGTCCGCGCTGCGGCTACATACGGCACTCCCTTGTACGTGTACGATGCCGAATCCATTTCGGTTCAGTATCAAAAACTCGTCAGGTCATTTTCCAATACCGATACGCGCTTCTTTTATGCCGCCAAGGCACTAACGAACCTCTCTATTTTAAAACATATACTGGCCATAGGGTGTTCGATCGATTGCAGCTCGATCAACGAGGTCAAATTGGCCCTAAAGGCAGGCTTTTCTCCCGACAAGATCTTATATACTTCTAACAGCGTTGCTTTTTCGGAGATTCTAGAAGCAGTTTCTTTAGGCGTGTCTGTTACCATCGATAGTTTGTCGAATCTCGAAAAATTCGCTGCCACTTACGGAAGCAGCTATCCGATCGGAGTACGACTTCGTCCTAATATTATGGCCGGGGGCAACGTCAAGATCTCTACTGGTCATGCCGGCAGTAAATTCGGAATTCCGGTTGAGCAGCTCCCTGGCCTCGAGCAATTGGTCAATACGCATCAGCTACAGTTGCGCACTTTGCACATACATACGGGCAGTGAGATCGCCGATGCGTCTGTTTTTGTAAAGGGGGTGCAACTTCTGCTAGAGCTTGCGACCCGTTTTTTGACCGTATCGGTCATCGATCTGGGCGGAGGATTCAAGGTGCCCTACCGGCCCGAAGAGAAGGAGACCGATCTAGATGAGCTCTCACAAGCGATCGAACATGCGTTTTCAGAATTTGAAAAAAATACAGGGAGGCGTCTGCAAGTTTGGTTCGAGCCTGGAAAATTTCTGGTGGCGCAAGCGGGCTATCTGCTAGCCACCGTTACCGTCATCAAACCCACTGAAACAATCTGTTTTGCCGGTGTGGACAGCGGACTCAATCATCTTATTCGCCCGATGTTCTACGACGCCTATCATCATATAAGTAACCTTAGTAATCCAGAAGGCCCGCTTGGTGCATACCAGGTGACCGGTAATGTTTGCGAGACCGATGATTTTGCCATTGCAAGGATGCTGCCGGAACTCAGAGAGGGAGATCTGATCGCCTTTCATACCGCAGGGGCCTATGGATTTGAAATGGCCTCTTCTTATAACGCAAGATTTCGTCCGGCCGAGGTTCTCATTAAGCAAGGTCAATTGCATCTTATTAGGCGAAGAGAGAGTATGGAAGACCTGCTCGCCCTACAAATCAGTATCGAATAACCTTATGCAAAACCCCTTTCTTCGCATTGTCAATCATCCACTGTTGTTTCGCTTCTATTTGCTCTGGAAGTTGCCTGCGGCATTTCTATCGGGGCTGAGCATTGAAAGGGCAACACTAGAGCAAGCTACCGTTCGCATCTCGCTGCATTGGCTCTCACAGAATCCTTTTCGATCGATCTATTTTGCTTCACTGGCCATGGCGGCCGAAATGAGTACCGGAGTCTTGGCCATGGCGCGTATCTACAAGCGATCGCCATCCGTCTCCATGTTGGTCGTATCGATGGAATCGAATTTCCTTAAAAAAGCGACCGGTGCCATTTGGTTCGTTTGCTCAGATGGGATGCTCTTCGAAAAGGCCATATCGCAGGCCATCAGCAGCGGTGAATCGGAGACCATTACTGCCACCGCCATTGGAACAAATCGGCAAGGCGAGGTGGTGGCTCGCTTTGTGTTTACCTGGTCTTTCAAAAGAAAATAGGTAACTTACTAGTACATCCAATCAGAAAAAATGAAGATCAGTTTTCATGGTGCGGCCCGGACCGTTACCGGTTCAAAGCATTTGGTAGAGTTACCCGATCGCCGGAAGGTCTTGCTCGATTGCGGTCTTTTTCAAGGAATGGGAAAAGACACCGACCGACTCAATCGTTCCTTTGGATTTGATCCCACTGCAGTCGATGTGCTGCTGCTTAGCCATGCGCATATAGATCATTGCGGTTTGATTCCCCGGCTGGTTGCCGAAGGATTTAGAGGAAAGATCTGGTGCACGCCCGCTACTCGTGCATTGGCGCAGGTGCTCTTGGAAGATTCTGCCAAGATCCAAGAGGATGAGATACGCTACGTAAACAAGCGAAGAAAGTTGCAAGGTCTACCGCTGTTGCAACCACTCTATACGGCCGATGAAGCCAGTGCTTGTTCCATTTTCTTTGAGATCGCCGACTATAATAACTGGGTTGAGGTGCTGCCCGGAGTACAAGCGCAGTTTACCGACGCTGGCCACATTATTGGCAGTGCGGCAGTGCATCTTCGTTATAGCGAAGGGGGTGCTATGCGCCAGTTGACCTTTAGTGGCGATATTGGCCGCTATGGTGATGCCATTCTTCGCTCTCCCGCTACATTCTCTCAGGCCGATGTGATAATCATGGAGTCTACCTATGGTGGCTCACTGCATCCTCTTCATATTACCACGCCAGATCTTTTGCTTCGACATATCGAAGAAACCTGCCTGCAGCGAAAGGGAAAGCTCGTTATTGCAGCGTTTAGTGTAGGCAGAACGCAGGAGCTGCTCTATTTTTTAAACCAATTGGAATTAGAGAACAGGCTGCCTGCCGTGCCCGTGTATTTGGATAGTCCGTTGAGTGTAGAGGCGACCGAGATCGTAAAAAGCTTTCCATCCTATTTTAACAAGACCATTCAGCAGATCATGCAACATGATGCGGACCCTTTTGGTTTTCCGCAGCTAAAATACATACGCTCCGTGGAGCAGTCCAAGCAACTTAATTTTGAGAACGGCCCCATGGTCATCATTGCCGCCAGTGGGATGGCCGATGCCGGCCGGGTAAAGCATCATGTCAGCAATACCGTAGAAAATAGCCGCAACCGCATCTTGTTTACCGGCTACTGCGAGCCTCGCTCGCTAGGCGGAAGATTGCTCAGCGGTCAAAGAGAAGTGAGTATCTATGGGGTGGTCCACGAGGTGCATGCTTCTATCGAGCAGATCCGTAGCATGAGCGCACATGGCGATTACGATGATCTCTGCCAGTGGTTGGCTCAGCAAGACCCAAAAAGGGTGCAGGAGCTTTTTTTGGTGCACGGAGAATACGAGGTGCAGCAAGACCTGCGAGATAGGCTACTAAAAAAAGGGTTTGATTCGGTCAGAATACCCGAGATGCATAGTGTGTTCGGAATGTGATCATCAAGCAAGCAAAAGAAGAAAAAATAAATAGGTATAAGCCTGTTTGCGGTTCGGCCAGCAACATAGTATTGCCTTTATTGAAATCGGCCGTTAAAAATTTTGCTGATAGGTCGACCCAACCCAATAAATAACTCAATCCGATCAACACATTGCAGAGGCCAGCCAGGGTACCCCATTTTACCTTTAAGAAGGCCATAACAAGGCAACAAAGTGCAAGCGAAAGGCCGGCCCATCCTCCCTCCAGGTAGGTCCCATTAAAGAAGCCATATTGTTGAAGGGTGGTGTAGCCAGATCGGCTTGTTACAACCTCAACTTGAAACCAGGGAAAAAAAACAGAACCTGCAGCTACCGCTGCTGCCAGCAGGGAAAGGTATTCTTCTGCTTGGAAGCCGGCTACTGCAGGTTCTTTAGACATCTTGAATTTTAAAGGATAGGTTGAAGGGTTAATGGTGTGCCCCCCAGGTCTTTGCAAAATGGTAAGTAACCAAATGCGTTGCAAAGATCAAACAGGTCAAGTACTAATTTTTAAAATAGGTTATATTATTGGTTCAATAACAGGTTATTTCCTATATATTAGCATTCTTGTCTGAATTCTATTTTAGGTTACTAACCTCTTATTTAATTTATAATCAATATAATAAGATCATGATTCGATTTTTTCTTTATATCGTTTTCCTTTTATTGCCAGCCCTTAGCTTCGGGCAAGAAGAGATAGATTCTGTTATTACCATCAGGCGATCCAAATTTTTTACGGACATACAGGGCAGAAGGGGTGGCATTTCATGTTTGCAGGGAGTTCAAACTGATTTCTATATCAAGTATAAGTCCCCATTTTTGAGGGCACTACCCGTTGAGTACTTGTACACGCCAGAGGGTCTTGTATTGCATTTTGGCCGCAGCGGAAAGCTCTACCGCATGGAAGACAGGGGAGATTCTCTTCTTTATTTCGTTAGAATGGATCGAACTGTCAATTACAATTATAATATCGGTTCCTACCTTTTTTATAGCCAGGGCAACATATTTGAGCTAGGTGGGTACGGGTTTTGGAAATCGAACGGATTGCTTCGGCAGTTTAATTACACTGACAAGGAGTGGGATATTGCCCCCACCAACAAGGAGGTGCATTTGCCGCTGGTCGCATCCGCTCGCTACGGCGTCTGGTCAGATACTAGCGGTCAGTTCGTATACGTGCCTTATCAAATTATGATCAACGATGGTCTATTGGCGGCTGATAATGGTATTGTGATCAATCCTATTTCATGCCGCCTTAATGTAAAAAAACGTGAATGGGAAGAGTTAGGAGTGTTGACCGACGAGGCATTGAGTCTGTTTAAGTCTGCCAACTGGAGTTGCTTTCCTTCAGAGAGAGGATTTTTTCTTGGGTTTACCAAGGGAATCTATTACTTGGACTTTTTGAGCAATCGCATATCCTTTTCCAGTGATCCTGGTCAGATACAAACATTGCTGCGTTTATTGTCTAATACGCATAACTACTACCACAGCGGATGGGTGTATAGCTTTAATTCTGCCACCTATAAATATGATTCGACCCGGCTCGATCCAAAACGTTTTGTGCCTACGGGCAATGCTATTTGGCGAAAGCCCTTTCCTTACAATGTACTAGCCGGTATGGCCCTTGTGGGGCTGGTCTTGGGGGGATTGATCTATTATCGGTACCGCAAGGGTAAAAAAGTAGCGACTCCGTCTTTCTCTGTTCCGGTGGTTAGTGTTCATCCGTTTACAGAGACAGAGCAATCGCTGCTACAGCTGCTGCTGTCTCGCTCCGAAAAAGGGCTGACCGCCAACATAACGGATATCAATTATGTGCTGGGGGTTAAGGATAAGTCGCCTGGTATGCAGAAGAAAGTTCGCAGCGATGTAATGAATAATCTTAATGAAAAGTATGCCTTTGTTACGCACCAGAAGGAGCCTCTCGTGCAAAGCATACGCAGCGAATCGGATAAGCGGTATTTTGAATATTTGATCAACGCTGCCTGTCGCGAAACGCTCAAGCAATTGCTTAAGTGAATGCTTAAAAAACCCTAAATTTGCATCCCCCTTTGGGGGTAGGCCGGGGTAGCTCAGCTGGTTAGAGCACAGGATTCATAACCCTGAGGTCGGCAGTTCAAGTCTGCTCCCCGGTACT
>DNMB01000063.1:0-4210 GCA_003489485.1 Chitinophagaceae bacterium
ATTCGTCTTCGATCCAAATGGGTAGTGTGTTTTCGGGTGAGCGGGATTCTTGATTTACTCCCGAAAATGTTTCAAGCAGTGAGTGTAGCGACTGCGCTAACAAATTTTCGAACTGCTCTTGCCCGGGTTGTTTCGGTAGGCCGATGCTTCCAAAGGCCGATCCTTTATGCGAGGCGATCTTTTCGAGATCGATCACGGGCTGGCCGGCTGCTGCCAGCGCTTGCAATAACTCTGTTTTTCCGGAACCCGTATATCCACCCACAACTCGTAACGAATAGGGCTTACCTACTTGTTCCAATACCCAGTTACGATAGCGTTTATATCCGCCCGCGAGAGTGTACACCGTAAATCCATACAGATCGAGCAGCCAGGCAATGGCGGCACTGCGCATGCCACCGCGCCAGCAATGAACGAGCAGCGTTTTGCTACGTGGGTTCTCGGTCTTGTAAAACGAAGACAAGATCTTTTCGGCCGCGATTATTTTTTCTTTCATGGTGGGGCCAAAAAAATCAAGTCCGATCTTGATGGCCTCTTCTCGACTCTGCTGTTTGTAAGTGGTGCCGACGATCTTTCTTTCTTCATCGGTAAAGAGCGGAAAAGAAATGGCACCCGGTATATGCGCGTGCTGGTACTCACCGGGGCTTCGTACATCCAAAATTGGATGAGAAGCCGCTAACGAAAGAAATTGGTCTATATCTATTCGCTTAACCGGCATATGAAAAATAAAAAAAGAGGACCGAAGTCCTCTCTACGATTATCGGTTCATTGATGCTAAAAACTCTTCGTTGCTCTTGGTGCCTTTCATACGATTTTGCAATTCGCGCATGGCTTCTTCCGTATTCATGTCGGCCAGGTATACACGCAGCAGGTTCATGCGTTGCAGAGCAGCGGCGTCTAACAGCAGATCATCGCGACGGGTAGAAGAAGAATTCAGATCGACGGCCGGATAGATACGCTTGTTGGCCAGCTTACGATCGAGTTGCAATTCCATATTACCGGTTCCTTTGAATTCTTCAAAGATCACCTCGTCCATCTTACTGCCGGTATCGACGAGCGCGGTAGCGATGATGGTAAGCGATCCGCCGTTTTCGATCTTACGAGCAGCGCCAAAAAACTGTTTTGGCTTTTGCATGGCATTGGCCTCCACACCGCCCGACAATACTTTACCCGATGCGGGCGCCACAGTGTTGTGTGCTCTCGCCAAACGTGTGATGGAGTCGAGCAGTATCACCACATCGTGGCCGCACTCCACCAATCGCTTGGCTTTGTTAAGGGCCATGGTAGATACTTTAACGTGTTTTTCTGCGGGCTCATCGAAGGTAGAGGCGATGACCTCTGCTTTTACACTGCGCTCCATATCGGTTACTTCCTCTGGTCTTTCATCGACCAGTACGATCATCAGATAACATTCAGGATGATTGGCAGCGATCGCATTGGCTACCGACTTTAAGAGCATGGTCTTACCTGTCTTGGGCTGGGCCACGATCAATCCTCTTTGCCCTTTACCAATGGGGGTAAAAAGGTCCATGATACGGGTCGAGTACTCCGAAGGAGTGGTAAAAAGATTCAGTTTTTCGAACGGAAAAAGTGGCGTCAGGTAATCGAACGGAACGCGGTCGCGCACTTCATCGGGGCTTTTTCCATTGAGGAGGTCTACTTTAAGTAGCGCAAAATATTTCTCACCCTCTTTGGGAGGACGTACCGAACCGTAAACGGTATCACCGCTTTTAAGTCCAAATAATTTTATTTGAGAAGGAGAAACGTAAACGTCATCTGGCGAAGAGAGATAGTTATAATCCGAAGAACGCAAAAAGCCATACCCATCGGGCATCATCTCCAATACCCCTTCTGCGGGTATCATCCCATCGAACTCTACGGTAAAGGCCGGCTCTTTCTTTTGGGCAACAAAACGTGTTTGTCCACCCTGCGGCTCGCCGGGTGTACCCGGCTCGGGTGTGTTTTGCAAGATGGTCTGGGCCAACAAGTCGGTCTTGCTCGGAGCAGGCGCGGCGCTTTCGTTGCCTAGTTCGCCAACAGGACCGGCTTCGGGCTTTTCTTCTTTTTTGGGTCTACCTCTTTTCTTGGGCTTGTTGTCTTCGTTTTTCGCAGTCATGGATAGTTGTTTGGGATGAGGGGTACGCGTATCGCCGCTTTCTACGATGGCTTCTTCGCTGGCAATGCTCGTACTCGTTTTTACGATGCGTTTGTTTTTATGATCGGGTTCGGTTCCTTTTACTTGTTTGGCACCTGCAATGGCTTGGCTGTCAAGTATCTTATAAATAAGGTCTTGTTTGCTGAGTCGCTTGGCCTGGGGGATCTTGAGCCGCTCGGCTATATCGAGCAACTCGGGAACGAGCATGTCGTTCAGTTGTAAAATATCGTACATGAATGAAAATTGATCAGGTGTTCAGATAAAAAAAACCCGACTTGAAAATTGAGGATTTGAGTGTTAACCAGATTAAAGAGGCGGCAAACGAGAAAAACTGAATGGGATCCGGGCCGAATGAGCCTCTTTCAATTGCAATACTACTATAAATATGACAATTTCGAAAATTTTTTCAATCGCTTGCTGCTAGCTCCTCGGGGCGCAGGACTTACCTTTGCTACCCTAAGCACCTGTTCATGTTCAACAATAGAATCAAGATTAAGGAGTTGCTGCTGCAAGACCCCGCCGGCCAAGAAGTAACGGTCATGGGCTGGGTGCGTACGTTTCGCAACAACCAGTTTGTGGCCCTCAACGACGGCAGTACCAATCAACATTTACAGGTGGTGCTGGCACTCGGGCAGTTCCCCGATAGTTTGTTATCGCGAATCACCACTTCGGCTTCCATCCGGGTAACCGGCAAGGTGGTCCCTTCGCTGGGCAAGGGACAAAAAATGGATCTGCAAGCTACCGCGGTAGACATACTGGGAGATTCCGATGCAGAAAAATATCCGCTGCAGCCTAAAAAGCACAGCCTCGAATTTTTGCGCGAAAAGGCCCATCTGCGTTTTCGCACGAACACGTTTGCCGCTATTTTTCGCGTGCGTCATGCGTTATCTTTTGCGGTCCATCAGTTTTTTAATCAAAAAGGATTTTTATATCTGCATACACCCATCATCACCGCCAGCGATGCGGAGGGTGCCGGAGAAATGTTTCGTGTTACCTCACTTCCCCTTGATGGTACGGCTCCGCGAAACGAGGATGGGCAGATCAACTATAAAGAAGATTTTTTTGGACGTTCGACTCACTTAACGGTGAGTGGGCAATTAGAGGGAGAACTGGGTGCAACCGCATTTGGTGAGATCTACACGTTTGGTCCAACTTTTCGCGCCGAGAACAGCAACACGGCCCGCCATTTGGCGGAGTTCTGGATGATAGAACCCGAGATGGCCTTTTATGATCTGGAAGACAACATGAACCTGGCCGAAGAGTTCATCGGTTATATTATTCGCTATGCCATGGAGCATTGTGCCGACGATCTGCAATTTTTGGACCAGCGTCTGGCCGACGAAGAAAAACAATTGCCACAAGACAAGCGCAGTGAAATGGGATTACTTCAAAAACTGCGTTTTGTTACCGACAATAAGTTTGAGCGCTTATCGTATACCGAGGCCATCGATATTTTACGCGAGAGCAACTACAACAAGAAAAAGAAATTTCAATACGAGATCACGGGATGGGGCATGGACCTGCAAAGCGAGCATGAACGTTATTTGGTAGAGAAACATTTTAAAAAGCCGGTGATCTTATATAATTACCCCGCAGCCATCAAGGCCTTTTATATGCGCCAAAACGACGACGGCAAAACAGTGGCGGCCATGGATATCTTGGCGCCCGGTATTGGCGAAATTGTGGGAGGCTCGCAGCGTGAGGAGAGACTGGATCGCCTGCAGCGAAAGATGGCCGATATGGGAATTGCCGAAGAGGATCTTTGGTGGTATCTCGATACGCGGCGCTTTGGTACCGTACCCCATGCCGGTTTTGGTCTGGGCTTTGAGCGTATGGTACAGTTTGTGACCGGAATGGGCAATATTCGCGATGTGATCGCCTTTCCTCGTACACCGGGCTCTGCCGAGTTCTAACGCTTACTCTTCGTGTATGCACATAACGGGTACATGGCTTTCATAAACCAGTTGCCGCGTTGAGCTTTTTCTGAAAATCTTTTCTACCAGTTTGTGTTGCTTTGGAATGCTGATTACCAGATCAAGATTGTTTTTTTCTGCAAAC
>DNMB01000063.1:4598-6406 GCA_003489485.1 Chitinophagaceae bacterium
TCACTTAGCAGCGTTTCGAGTAAAACGGTCTGTTCGGGTTTTTCTTCTTCTCGCTTTCCATCGGTATTGACGTTGAGTACATGCAGTTCGGCATCGAAGTTCTTGACGAGGTCTCGTATAATGCGCGTGGGTGTGGTGGCCACTACTTCTTTGCAGTCGCAGGCAAAACCGATCTTCTTGATCCCTTTGCCAAAGGTCTTGCCCGGCGGCACACAAATAACCGGAACGTGCAAATGCCGAATGGCACTTAAGGTATTGCTACCGAAAACAACGCGTTCGAACGCAGAGGCTCCCTTGGTGCCCATCACGACCGCAAAGGGTTTGATCTTTTCGCAGATCGATTCTAGCTCATCGGTGATATTGCCCAATCGGGTTTCGGTATAGATCTTTTGTTCGGGCCGAATTATTTTTCTGACCATTTCTTTTAGCTGCTCCATTCTTTTTTCTGCAGCCTGTCTTAGTTCGTCTACCGAGACCATTACAATGGGCGCATCGGTATAGCTGACGGGTACTTGGTAAACATGCAACAACATCAGGTTCGTCTTGATCGTGTTGGCCATCTCAATGGCATAGTGTAGCGCATTGGTGGCAATGGCTGAAAAGTCGGTGGGTACAAGAATAGTTCTCATGGGCTATGCGTTTGTCTTAAAGATAATCGCATAGCAACGCGTTGTCTATGACCGATGTCATTGAGGGGAATGACTCTTGGCTGCCGTCTGTAAATAGGCGGCTATCCTATCGCGAACATTCTCTCTGACATTAATATAGTACAGGTTGATATCTCCAATATGATAATTGTCGGTTCGATACAGAAAGCTGCCCGGAAACTGTGGACGGTACGAGTACAGCACACCATTTTTGATCTGTGCATCGGCGGTTTTTTTGTAGATCGTGTTAAAGCGGGTCAGCACCGATCCTTTGTTGGCTTGTCGCGAAACAAAGCCAGTGTCGGTGGTCCAGCTAAGCGGATTAGTAACGATCAGCGAAGCGCCTCTCTCTTTTTCTTTTTTGACCCAGGAGGCTTCGTATCCCATCTTGAACGTTCGCCAGCTGCACAAGCAGTTTGTTTGTATAGGTGTTGTGCAAGGGAGCAGCGTGGTAAAGCTCTTGGTTTCGAGTGGCCACCCTACTATATACGCTACTACCAATTGCTTTTGCAGTGGCTTGTTATCGAAAAATTCTTTTAATAATTCTATGGCCATGATCGCTCCTTGGCTATGCGATGCAATAATGATGGGTCGTTGGTTATTGTAATGTTGCAGGTAATATCGAAATGCATTGCGTACATCGGAGTAGGCCAATTGCAGGGACTGTGTGGCTATTGAAGAGTCTACGCCATAAAAATTTCCGATATGCGCTTGTCGGTAGCGAGGACTAAAGACACGACTTTGCTGATTGAAAGCGCTGGCCTGTAAAAGAATGGTCGAGTAATCGGTCTTGGCGTTGATATAATCATCATCGATGGCTGCGTTGGAGCGAGCCGCTTCTTTTTTATCGGTAAAGGTGGTGGGATGAATAAAGAACACATCGGCCAAGGTGTCTCGGGTCTCTGCGCCAAGCGGACGGGGAACGCTGTCTGATGGATCTTTTTTACCAGGATGGGCAGCCCAGTAGTCTAAGTTGGCATAGTCCGGTTGGCCCGTCGGACTTTTAAAGGGGTAAAGGGATCGGTAGGATTGGTACTTGTCGGCACACCCGGAAATGATCAAAATCGGGGCAAAAAGGGCTAAAATTGCTTTTTTGGGGCTCATAATGGATAAAAATCGGTAAAAAATATGGCAATTTGGACTTCTTCTTAAAAATATAAT
>DNMB01000195.1 GCA_003489485.1 Chitinophagaceae bacterium
TCGCTTATCAGACCGTGGTCAGCAATGGTCTTGTACTCGATAAGAACGGTAACAAGATGAGCAAGCGGCTGGGCAATGTGGTCGATCCCTTTGCAACCATCGATAGCTTTGGTGCCGATGCCACCCGCTGGTATCTGGTCACGAATGCCTCCCCTTGGGATAACCTTCGCTTCGATAGTGAGGGCATTCGCGAAGTGCAGCGTAAATTCTTTGGAACACTTTACAACACGTATCAGTTCTTTGCCCTCTATGCCAATGTGGATGGGTTTACCTATAAGGAATCTTCGATCGCCCTGGCCGATCGCCCCGAGATCGATCGCTGGATCTTGTCTTGTCTGCATTCGCTTACCGCGCGTGTAACGGAGCTCATGAACGACTACGAGCCTACGGCCGCCGGTCGACTGATCGAGGATTTTGTAGATGAGCAATTGAGCAACTGGTACGTAAGACTCTGTCGTCGTCGTTTCTGGAAGGGAGAATATTCGCAAGACAAGATCTGTGCCTATCAAACCTTGTACGAGTGTCTTGAAACCGTGCTGCGTCTGATGGCACCCATTTCTCCTTTCTTCAGTGATGAACTCTTTAATTCTCTCAATAACATAACCGGTCGCTATTCGCAACGATCGGTGCACCATGTATTATATCCTACAGCCGATCCGGCTTGTATCGATGCGACCCTCGAAGAGAGAATGCAGTTGGCACAGGATGCTTCTTCGCTGGTCTTGTCGCTTCGTAAAAAAGTAAACATCAAAGTGCGTCAACCCTTGCAAAAAGTATTGATACCGGTGCTCGATAAGTCGATGCAGGTTCAGCTTGAGGGAGTAGAGGCGCTCATTAAGGCCGAGGTGAACGTTAAGGAGATCGCTTATCTGCAAGCGGACAATACCTTCATCAGCAAAAAGATCAAACCCAACTTTGTGGCACTGGGTAAAAAGCTGGGGCCGAAAATGAAAGCGGTAAGCGCCGCGCTGGCCACCTTTTCGCAAACCGATATTGCCCGTCTCGAAAAAGAGGGGCAGTACACCCTGCAGCTCGAAGACGGTCCGGTTACCCTGCTTTTGACCGATACCGATATTACCAGCGAAGACATACCCGGCTGGACGGTCGCTTCGAAGGGTAAACTTACCGTGGCACTCGATATTACCGTGACCCCCGAGCTGGCCGCCGAAGGCATTGCCCGCGAGTTTGTGAACCGTATACAAAAGATCAGAAAAGATTCGGGCTTCGAACTCACCGACAGGATCCTTGTTCAGGTTATGGCCCCTGCTTCTTTAACAGATGCGCTGGCCAACTTTAAAACCTATATTTGCGCCGAAATTCTAGCCGATCAGTTGGAGTTTCTGTCTTCGCTGTCTCAAGCCACGGCGATCGACATAAACGAGGAAATCATCAATGTGCTTGTAACAAAAAAAGGCTAAACCATGGCAGTGAAGAAAAAACCGGCCCCTAAAAAAGCAGCTCCCAAAAAGCCTGCTAAATCCGCTAAGCCTGCGGTAAAAAAAGCTGCGACCAAGCCCGCGGCAAAGAAAGCAGCACCTGCAAAGTCTGCTAAATCAGCTAAGCCTGTAGCTAAAAAGCCTGCAAAGTCCGCTAAGCCGGCTCCTAAAAAAGCCATAGCAAAACCTGCTGTAAAGAAAGCAGTACCTGCGAAGGCTGCTAAATCTGCCAAGCCGGTAGCTAAAAAGCCCGTTTCTAGCGCTAAAGCGCCTGTAAAGAATACTCTAAAACCCGCAGCAAAGCCAGCTGCAAAGGTCGTTGCCAAGCCTCTTGCTAAACCCTTGGCGAAAGCGCCAGTGGCCGCAAAAGTGGCTTCTGCCGTTAAACCTGCCGCAGTGGCCGCACAAAAGCCCGCTCCAGCACCGGCTGCTCCTGCAAAAAAGGGTGGAGTCGATCCCAGCTCACTGGTTTCCATCAAACCCAAGGTAAAACCCGTCATTAAAAAAGAGCCCCCTCGTCCGACAAAACTTGTCATTCCAAAGACGAGCACAAAGAGTGCGGTAAAATACGAACCCGAGTTTACCAAGTCTGTACTGGATACCCGCGCGCAACCCGTTAACAGCGGCCCCACACAGCGCTATTCCGATGCTGACCTTGCCGAGTTCAGAGAGATCATCATGAGAAAGCTGGATGCAGCCAAAAAAGAACTGAACTATCTGCAAGGGTTAATTACTCGCAAGGATGAGGGTGGCGATATGGACGATGCCCGCTACATGACCATGGAAGATGGCAGTGTGAGCATGGAAAGAGAACAGCTCTCTCAAATGGCCAGCCGCCAGATCACCTTTATTGACCACCTGGAGAAGGCCATGATGCGTATAGAAAATAAAACCTACGGAATTTGCCGTGTTACCGGTAAATTGATCGATAAGGCTCGCCTGCGGGCCGTTCCTCACGCTACCCTCAGTATTGAGGCTAAGCAGATGATGAACAAATAGTTAGGGATTAATTTTTCGAAAAAATTTAGCGCAACCTAATTGATTTGCTTTACTTTTTCATAGTTTTGTGTCCATCTAAAACATGAAGCCATTGAAAAGGTATTTGTCATTTATTGTTCTGTTGTTTTTAAGTTTCAGCGCTTATTCTCAGCAAAAACCTTCTACGGTAACCTACGATAACCTGACCTTTATCAGCGCTTCGCTCGATTCCAATAAAACTGTGTTGTCGGTCAAGGTCGGCGCTCCTTCAGAGCTATATATCGATGCGGTTTTAACGCATAGCATTGGTTGGGTAGTCGAAAAAAAGAAAGTAAAACTCGTACCCGGCGAAAACCGCTTTCGCTTCGATATGTCGATGGCTGCAGAGGGTAATTATCGGTTGGTACTTCGCAACGAAGCAAGCGCTTGGACCGTTACCAAGCCCATAAAAAAGTAACATCCAACTAGGTTTTTTTGCAAGTAACTTTGTGAAAAATCTATCCGATGCTGAGAGTTTCCCTCTTTTTTACCTCGCTTCTAGTTTCATTTACTTTACTGGCTCAAACACCTGTTGTTTCTGGTCCGATGCTCGGTCCCGTAGAACTACGTGATGCAAAGATCTGGGTCGAGTTATCTCCAGCCATAAAGACCGCCTCGCTTCGCGTTAATAAAAAGGGCGATAAAACATTTTTTGAAGTTCCCTACCGTGGCGAGCTGGGGCTATCCTTTAATCCAGTTCAGTTTACAGTGGGCGGGCTCGATCCCAATACCACCTATGAGTATAGTTTGCTGCTTAACGGTAAGCCCAGCGAATACGGCGGATCATTTACCACGAAGTTGCTCTGGCAATGGCGTACTCCCGCTCCTGATTTTAGTTTTTTGGCAGGCTCTTGTTCTTATATCAACGATGCTGCTTACGACCGGCCCGGCACACCCTATGGAAGTAACGATTCTATTTTTTTGGCCATGGCCCGTGAGCAATCGGCCTTTATGTTCTGGCTGGGTGATGCTTGGTACACAAGAGAGGTCGATTTTTATAGCGAATGGGGACTGTGGAACCGCGCTAGTCACGACCGCGCCACGCCCACCCTGCAGCCGCTGTTAAAAGCGATGTCGCATCTTGCGATTTGGGACGATCATGATTACGGCCCCAATAACATGGGCTCTTCGTATCATCTTAAGGAAACCAGCCGAAAAGTATTCAATAGCTATTTCTGCAACCCTTCTTCGGGAATGAACGGCCAAGGCATTTATACGCAATACAGTTACGGAGACGCTGATTTTTTCTTGCTTGATGACCGTTGGTGGCGAAGCGCCGATAACGAGCGCGATTCGGTGAACGGAAAGCCCAACCTCAATAAGACAATGATAGGTCGCGAGCAGCTCGACTGGTTAAAAACGGCCTTGCTAAACAGTAGCGCACCCTTTAAGATCGTTGCAGTAGGAAGCCAGGTGCTGAACCCTGTTTCTCCCTTCGATCGTTGGCTTGATTTTCCGGCTGAGTACTACGAGTTCATGAACTTCTTGCAGTCCAATGCCATTAACGGCGTTGTATTCTTGACCGGCGATCGTCACCACAGCGAGGTCATTAAAGTGGAGCGCCCGGGTACTTATCCTCTATATGATATTACCGTTTCGCCGCTCACTTCTGCTACGCATGTATTTGGGAATGCCGAAAAAAACAATCCTTATCGAGTGCTCGGCGTCGATCAAAAGCACAATTACGGAAAGATCTCGATCAGTGGCCCCAGGGGTTCGCGGGTGCTCAAAGTAGAGTACATGGGTACAAAGGGAGAGAAGCTGGCCGAGTGGAGTGTGGGAGAAAAAGACTTGAAGACGCCTAAGAAGTAATCAAAGTTTTTTTTGCATGATCAGATGAGGGATGGTGATCTCGCTGAACTCACCGCCCGACGCCTCGTAGCCCATTTTCTCATAGAAACCCTGGGCATCCTTTCGGGCATGCA